>MWDT01000065.1 GCA_002070825.1 Verrucomicrobia bacterium ADurb.Bin122 | reverse complement strand
AATTCCTCTTCATGCAGGACTCCAGTGGCGGCATCTGCGTCACCTGGGGCAATGCCTCCTTTGTCCCTCCGGCGCCGGGTACCGGCATTATCGTCACCGGCGTCACCGGCATGGGCCCCTTTGCCCCCATGCTCGTCGCCGGCTCCGTCGAGTCCTATCGCAACATCAGTCTCCCCGAGCCCCGCCGCCTCACCCTCGACCAGACCACCACCGGCGCCGAGGAGGCTCGCTGGATTGAGATCCAAGGCCTCATCAGCGGCATCGAGCGCGAGGGCCCGTGGACCGTCCTCCGACTCAGCAGCCCTACCAGCCACTGCGCCGTCCGGCTCCCGCTCACCACCGCCTTCTCCGGACAGACCGGCGCCATCGTCCGCATCCAGGGTGTGTGTAATGCCCTCGCCGACGACCAACGTCAGATCACAGGCATCCAGATCTGGACCCCGTCGCCCGAGCACGTACGCATCGTTCACCCCGTCTCCGCCGATCCTTTCGACGCACCACGCACCGCCATCACGGGCCTCCGGCAATACGGACTGCGCCAGGCCTTCGATCACCGCGTCCGCATCCAAGGCACCGTCATTGCCCACGTCCCCGGCAACTACGTACAAATCCAGGACGAACACGCCGGCCTCCAGGCCTTCTGCGCTCAAACCGCCCCACTCGCCCTCGGCGACGTAGTCGAGGTCGTCGGCTTCCCCGGCATCATCGGCAAACGCATCGTCCTTCGCGATGCCCTCTACCGCCAGCTCGGCGCTCAAAACACCCCCGAGCCCGTCCCCCTCGTCAGCGATCCCGCCTCAATCTCCAAGTACGACGGCCGCCTCGTCCAGGTGACCGGCATCCTCCGCGACGCCATCACCGTCGGCTCGCAGCAATTTCTCCTCCTCAGCCAAGCCGAGGGCCTCGCCGACTCCGGCCCCATCTCCGTCCGGCTCGATACGTCCGCCCCGCGCCCCATCCCCGCAGCCTGGCGCATCGGCAGCACCGTCGCGATCACCGGCGTTTACCGCACGCACTTCGACGAGTTTCGCCAGCGCCCCGAGTTCACCATTCACCTCCGCTCCTCCGACGATCTCCTCATCCTCGCGACACCCTCCTGGTGGACCACCTCGCACGCCCTCTGGATCATGGGCGGCTCCCTCACCCTCCTCTTCTCCTTTCTCGCCTGGGCCCTCACCCTCCAGCACCGCGTCCGCACACAGACCCGCCAGCTCCGGGAACAATTCGACCAACAAGTCCGCCTCGAATCCGAACTTGAACGCAGCCAGCGCCTCCAGTCCCTCGGCGTCCTCGCCGGCGGCATCGCCCACGACTTCAACAACCAGCTCATGGTCGTGCTCGGCAACCTCAACCTCGCACGCCTCGTCCCACAAGTCGCCGCCTCCGCAGGCGATTACCTCGACGAAGCCGAACACGGCGTGCGCCGCGCCCGCGACCTCACCCTCCAGCTCCTCACCTTCGCACGCGGCGGCGACCCCATGAAGGAGGCCATCTCCCTCAGGGACCTCGCCCAGGACGCCTCCACCATCGCCCTCGAAGGCTCTCCCCTCCACTGCGCCGTCCAGGCCGCCGCGCAGCTCTGGCCCATCCACGCCGACCGCCGCCAGCTCTCCCGCGCGATCCAAAACGTCATCCCCTCCCCCTCTCCCCAGGCCGCTACGTCCTCCTCCGTATCGAAGATTCCGGCACCTCAATCCCCGCCGACCACCTCGACAATCTCTTCGACCCCTATTTCGCCACCAAACTCGGCGGCAAAGGCCTCGGCCTCGCCAGCGCCTACTCCGTCATCAAACGCCACGAGGGCCACATCTCCGTCGAGTCCCTCCCCGAGCGCGGCACCCGCTTCTCCATCTGGCTGCCCGCCGCCGAGACCCTCCCGGAGGCCAACCCCGACACCGAGGCACGCAACGACGCCATCCTCCACCCGCCCCAGCAGCTCCCCAGCCGCACCGCCAGCATCCTCGGCAAACGCGTCCTCTTCATGGACGACGAGCCCGGCATCCGCCGCATCGTCGAAATCCTCCTGAAACGCCTCGGCCTCCAGCCCACCCTCGTGACCAACGGCGAAGAGTGCCTCGTCGCCTACAAGCAGGCGCGCGACGCCGGCACGCCCTTCGACCTCGTCATCCTCGACCTCCTCATCGTCGGTGGCCTCGGCGGCAAGGAGACCATCACCGAGCTTCGCAAACTCGACCCCAAAGTCCGCGCCATCGTCTCCAGCGGCTACTCCGACGATCCCATCCTCGCGCACCCGGCCGACTACGGCTTCTCCGCCGTCGTTCCCAAGCCCTACGAGATCTCCACCCTCTCGGAAGCCATCCGCCGCGTGCTCGCCCTGCCCGCGGACTGAGCCCCCGCGCACGAAAAACCCGCTCGCCGCCGCAACGCTTTCCGTTTGCGATGCGCGACCGTGCCTCCCGCCCCTCGCCCCTCCACGCTGCACCGCTGGCGCTGGCTCCTGCCTGTCGCGTTACTCATCGCCCTCTTCCATTTCTCGCCCGCCGGGGCCACGCTCGACTGGGCCTTCCACGATTTCGCCGCACGCCACCCGGCCCGGCCGACGCCCATCCCCGCCGACTCGACCCTCGTCCTCATTGACGACGCCACCATGGCCACCCTCGGCCGCGAGCCCTACGCCCGCCGCTGGCCATTTCCCCGCACCGACTTCGCCGCCCTCTTCCTCGCCCTCCACCAGGCCGGCGCCACCCGCGTCGTCGTTGACCTCACGTTTCTGGAAAACTCCGAGGCCGCCGAGCAGGACATGATCCTCGCGGCCACCGCCGCCGCCTGCCCCTCCATCGTCCTCGCACGCATGGCCAGCCAGCCCCCCGTCTTCTGGGACGAGGCATTCACCCAGGAGCACGCCGCCTTTTTCCCCACACCCCGCACCGGCATCGCCGAGCTCGACGCAAAACACTCCGGCGTACTCCGCGCCTACCAAGTCTCCGGCTCTCTCGCCGCCGCCGCCTGCGCAAAACCGCCAGAGTTTGCCGGCGGACTCCTCCGCTGGGCCGGAGGTCTGGAGCAACTGAGGGCGCGCGGCGTCCCCGTACTCTCCGCCGCCCCTTATCTGCTCCGCGGACTCCCGATTCTCACGCGCCTCGTCGAGCAATCCCCCGACTACACGCCCGAGCAGATCGCCGCCGCACTCGCCCAAGAGCCCGCCCTCGATGGCGAACTCGCCGATAAAGTCCGCGGTCGCGTCGTCTTCGTGGGCGCCAATGCCTCCGGCACCTTCGACGCCAAACCGCTTCCCATTGGCGACGCCGTCGAGCCCGGCGTCATCACGCACTGGACTGCCTGGGCCAACCTGCAATCGGGCGGCTTTGTCACCACCGTGCCGCGACACCTCGCGTTTGCCGTCGCCCTCGTGATTGCAGCGCTCGTCGGCCTCGCCCGCTGGCGCCAGGGCTTGGTTGCCCCCACGCTCGCCGCACTCGCCCTAGCGCTGATCTCGATGGCCGGCGCCTACCTTGCGCTCTCCGCAGGCTGGTTTTTACCGCCCAGCTCGCTCGCCGCCGCCGCGCTCTTCGCCCTGCTCGCCATCACCGCCGAAAACTTCCTCGCCGAGCAGCAGCGCAAACGCGAAGTGCAGGCCATGTTCGGCAGCTACGTCGCGCCCGAGGTCGTCGAGCTCCTCGTTAACGATCCACACGCCATCCAGCTCGGCGGCGAGCGCCGCGAACTCACCTCCCTCTTCTCCGACCTCGCCGGATTCACCGACCTCTCCGAAAAGATCCCGCCCGAGCACCTCGTCGGCGTCATCAACCTCTACCTCCAGGAAGTCAGCGACAGCCTGCTGGCGACCGGCGCCTACATCGACAAGTACATTGGCGACGCCGTCATGGCCGTCTATGGCGCGCCACTCGTGTTGCCCGACCACGCCGAGGCCGCCTGCCGGGGTGCCCTCGCCGCACAGGAAGCCCTCGGCCGCCTCGCCCCGCGCCTCCTGCGCGACTACGGCTGCTCGGTCCACATGCGCATCGGCGTCAACACCGGCGACATGATCGTCGGCAACGTCGGCTCCGACCGCAAAAAGAACTACACCGTACTCGGCGACGCGGTGAACCTCTCCTCCCGCCTCGAAGGCGCCAACAAGGAGTTTGGCACCGCCATCCTCCTTGGGGAGACGACCGCCCGCCGCGTGCAGGGCCGCTTCGTCACCCGCCCGCTCACGCGCCTGCGCGTGAAGGGCAAAACCGAGGCCATCGAGGTCCATGAACTCGTCGGCCTGCCCGGCCAGTTGCCCGCCCAGCTCGCCGAGTTTGTCTCCACCTACAATGCCGGCTACGCCGCCCTCCTCGCCCGCGATTGGAGCGCCGCCGCCACCGCCTTCGAGCACGCCACCGCCCTCGCCCCCTCGGATCGTATGGCAAAAGCTTGGCAGGAAAGCGCCCACGAGTACCGTCTCCAACCTCCACCTCTCAACTGGCAGCCATTGTTGAAACTCGATTCCAAATGAAGAAAACCCCTATCCTCCTCGCCGGCGTCGGCCTCCTGACGCTCCCGGCCGTGGCGGCCCTCGCCCCCGGCGGCACCGCCTACACCAAGCGCGCCAGCACCGCGCTCCTCGCCCAGCCCAGCGCCATGGCCGACACCGTCGCCACCGTCGGCTACGGCCGCAAACTCTCCATCTCCGCCGCCCAGGGCGCCTGGCTCAACGTCCGCGACGGCAACAAGTCCGGCTGGGTCTTCAAAGGTAACGTCTCCGAACAGAAGATCGCCGAGGTCAAAGGCGCCGACGGCCTCCCGCTCGAAGCCAGCCAGACCACCGCCAGCGCCGCCGCCCGCCCACTCGCCGATGGCGCCGTCGAATACGCCAACCGCAAGGGCCTCGGCGAGGCCCGGGCCGACGTGCAATGGCTCGAAGACGTCACCGCCAAAATCTCCCCCGACGACATCCGCACCTACATGCAGACCGAAAAGAAAGGAGACTGCCAATGAACCTCCGCCACATTTCCCTCTGCGCCCTCCTCGCACTGGCCCCCGCGCTCCACGCGCAGTTCGGCGGCCTCGGCGACCTCGTCCCCGGCGGCTCCAAGGCCGACAAGGTCCTCAAAAACGCCCAGGACGGCGCCAAGATCGTCAAGGGCATGGCCGGCATCGGCATTGAAGAGGAGCGTGTCATCGGCGGCTCCGTCGCCGTCGAAGTCGTCGCCAAGTACGGCGGCCTCGTTCGCGATCAGGCCACCCTGCGCCGCGTCAACCTCGTCGGTCGCACCCTCTCCCAATACTCGGACCGCACCACGCTCGCCTGGCGCTTCGGTGTGCTCGACAGCGCCACCGTCAACGCCTTCTCCGCGCCCAGCGGCTACGTCTTCATCACCCGCGGCCTCTACGAGATGATCGGCGACGACGATGACCTGCTCGCCGCCGTGCTCGCCCACGAGATCGGGCACATCACCGAGCGCCACGCCCTCAACATCATCGCCCGCAACGAGGCCTTCAGCGGCGCCATGGGCATCGCCGCCCGCAACAGCTCCGAAGTGGGCAACGTGCAGGCGCAGCTCCAGCAGTTCGACCTCGGCATCGACAAGATCGTCCAGACCCTCTTCGACAAGGGCTTCGATCCGCAGACCGAGTACGGCGCCGACGCCAAGGGCCGCGCGCTCGCCACCACCTGCGGCTACCGCAGCTCCGGCCTGCGCGAGATCCTCGAAAAGTTGCAGTCCCGCCAGGGCGGCAACGCGCAGGTCTTCTCCTCCCACCCGCCCCTCTCCGAGCGCATCAAGCGCCTCCGCTAAACCTGCGCGCCCCGGCGCATCGGCCTTCGAAGCAGGCGCGCGTTTCCCGCCGCCTGCTTTTTTGCGCCCGCATCGCCCGCCGACTTATGCGTCGTCTTCGCCCCTGCCGGCCCTTTTAACATCCCGCCACATGATTTCCTCCGTCTCCCTCGACCACCTCGAACAGGCCTGGCAAACGCTCATGCCCGCCCGCCCAGAAGGCCAGCCCAAGGGCAAGGCCCGGTGGAACGAAGACGCCAGCCGCGACTTCACCCGCGACTGCAGCGAGCTCGCCACCCTCATCGTCCAGTCGATCGACTCCGAGTTTTCCGCCCCGCCCATGGGGCACGCCACCCTCCGCCTCGCCATCGTGATGCACCGCGCATTCAAGGCCGCCGGCCTCGCGCTCGCCCCGCTCACCGCCACCGATATCCACGCGATCCTCGCCGACGAGGAAGTCTGGCGCGCACGCTCCGAGACCATGCCCTCCGCCATGCTCAAACAAGCCGAGGACGACCGGATCAAGGGCATGCCCAACCACGAGATCCTCGTCGCCCTGATCGGCTTCCTCATGGACACCCAACAAGCCCGCGGTGCCCAGCCCACCGACGCCACGCTCCAAGACCTCGGCGTCGCCAGCCACCTCCTCCAAATCACCCTCACCGCGCTCAACCTCGCCGCCTCGCGCCCCCCTGAAAACGCCCGCCCCACCGCCTGACTTTCCCCATGCGCACGCTCCTCGTTGCCCTCCTCGCCCTCGCCGCACTCTCCGCCCGCGCCAGCCAGCCGGAAACGCCCCAGCCCGCCACGCCCGCCAAAGGCACTCCGGCCGACCTCTCCCCGGCACAAAAAGCCGCCATGGACCAGGTGCTCGACGCGCTCCTCCGCGCCCAGGCCAGACGCACCACCGCCGAGAAAGCCGGCGCCTTTTTCCGGAGCGAAAGCCCGCTCCCGCTCAGCGAACTGAAAATCGTGATGGAGGAGCCCACGCCCGTCCCTGGTACCCCACACGCCTACCGCACCCGCGGCAAAGCCAGCTTCCTGCGCGCCGAGGCCGACGGCGCCAGCCCCGTCGCCCACACCCGGACCTTCGAATCGATCTCCGAGCTCGACGCCAACGGGCAGACGCACGTCACCGCGTTTACCGTAGAATAATCGCCCCCGCCGTGCCGCTCACGCCACGGTGATCACCTGGTGGGGCACCGCCGTCCCCGAGCGACCGGGCAGGTTCACGGAATCTCCGATGCGCCGGCCTAGCAACTGACGGCCCAAAGGCGACGCGCCCGTGACCACGGTCACCGGCACCTCGCCGACCTTGACCTCGATCCCGCCATGCTGCGGGCCGAAGAAATAAAGCGTGCGTTTGCCCTTCGTCTCGAGCGTCACCAGCGCTCCGATTGCCACCGGCTCGCCAACGTCAAACGCGCGCAGCGGCATGGACCGATACGCCGCAATCGCGGCCTGCAACTCACCCGCAAGCTTCGCCTGGCCTGCCGCGAGATAGGCAGCGCTCTGGCTGCGCATGTCGAACCGGTCTTCCGCACGACTCTCCTCATTGGTGGCCTCGTCCCGCGCGGTGTTGGCCGCTTCGGCAATCAAGGTCAGTTCATTCTCCAGGGCAAAAAGTATGGCTTGGCGGAGAGCCTGTTTGTCCATGCGTCGGGCATCACTAACGAATCTCGCTGCGCTGTCACCTCCCGAGATCGGTTTTCGAAAAAAACCTGCTGCGCGCAGCGCCACCACGCCACGGGAAAAATTTTCACGAACCGCGCACGCCTGGCCTCGTTCCTGCTTAAAAAGCCCGTCCATGTCATTTAACTTTCCCGCCTCCAAATCAGGCGGCAACGCTCCTGCGTTGCCTATTTCCTCAAGCGTGCTGCGTGCGAATCGCCGCCATCACGCCCGGCCACGCCGAAGCTGACCCTGGCCCACGGCGCCCAAATCCGACTCCGGCCCTGCGTGCATACACGCCGCCCTTCCACTCTCTGCCCATCATGAAGGCCTGCCTCCTCTTCATCCTCCTCGCCTGTTTCATTGCGCCCACACGCGCCCAACCCGAGGCCCCCGCCCCGGCCGCCGCACTTGCGGAGCCCTCCGTCGAGCAGCGACTCGCCGATCTTGAGTCCTACGTGAACAACCGCCCGCGCGCCACTGACGGCCAGGCCATCTCCAAAATCTCCGGCCCTGGCCCGGGCCACAGCGCCTGGGTCATGACGAGTGCCGCCCTGGTCCTCTTTATGACCCTCCCCGGCCTGGCACTCTTCTACGGCGGGTTGGTCCGCCGCAAAAACGTGCTCTCCGTCCTTGCCCAGTGCCTTGCGCTCACCGGCATCGTCGGCCTGCTGTGGTGGGCCGTCGGCTACAGCCTCTCCTTTGCCCCAGGCGGGGCCTTCCTCGGCGGACTCGACCACATCTTCCTCCGCGATGTCGGCGTGGCCCCCAATCCCAACTACTCGCCCTGGGTCTCCCACAGCCTCTTCGCCGTCTACCAGATGATGTTCGCGATCATCACCCCGGCGCTCACCATCGGCGCCATCGCCGAGCGCATGAAGTTCACGGCTGTCATCCTCTTCAGTGCCCTCTGGATGTTTGTCGTCTATTTCCCCGTCGCACACATGGTCTGGGGCGTCGGCGGCTGGATGAATGGCCTCGGCAATGCCGCCAGCGCCATCAAGTCCATCGACTTCGCCGGCGGCATCGTCGTCCACATGACCTCCGGCTGGAGCGCGCTCGCGCTGTGCATCCTCCTCGGAAAACGCCGCGGCCACGGCAGGGAGCCCATGCCGCCGCATAGCATGGTCCTTTGTATGGTCGGCACCGGCATGCTGTGGGCCGGCTGGTACGGCTTCAATGCCGGCAGCGCCATCGCCGCCGACGGTGTGGCCGTCAACGCCTTCGTCACCACCACGCTCTCCGCCGCCGCTGGCTGCTTCATGTGGCCTGCCCTCGAATACCTGCGCAACGGCAAGCCCAGCGTGCTCGGCTTCTGCTCCGGCGCCGTCGCCGGCCTCGCGACGATCACCCCGGCCAGTGGCTTCGTCTCCGCCGGCAGCGCCGTCGGCATCGGACTCGCCGCCGGCGCCGCGACCTTCTTCGCGTGCAATGTGCTCAAACGGAAATTCGGCTATGACGATTCGCTCGATACCTTCGGCGTCCACGCGGTCGGCGGTACGCTCGGCACGATCCTCGCGGGCGTCTTCGCCACCACCGCCGCCAACCCCAACCTCGGCGCACCACACCTCGCCGGCCTCGTCGGGCAGACACTCTGGCTCGAACAGGTAAAGGCAGGCGCGCTCGTGCTGGGCTGGTCCGTCGCAGGCACCCTGGTCCTCGCCAAAATCACCGGCTGGGCCTGCGGTGGTCTGCGCGTCGATGAAGAAGATGAGGTCGCCGGCCTCGACGTCACCGAACACGGCGAAGAGGGCTACATCCTCGA
>MWDT01000064.1 GCA_002070825.1 Verrucomicrobia bacterium ADurb.Bin122 | reverse complement strand
CGCACGCTCCAGGAAATCATGCTCCCGTGGGGCGGCTTTGAAGGTAACGCGCAGACGCTCCACCTCCTCACCGCGACGATGATCCTCCATGAATCATCCTCGCACGGCATGGTGCCCTCGCGCGCGATGCTCGACGGCGTGTTGAAATACAAAAAACTCTTCCGAGAGTTCCCCGAGCCGCCCGCCCATCACTTTCTCTACGACAAACAGGAGCCCATCCGCGATTACGTCTTTGGCGGCGCCACCATCCCCGAGTCCCTCCACGCTGGACTGCGCCTCAACGCCCTCAAAAGCATCGAGTGCCAGATCATGGACTGGGCCGACGACGTCGCCTACTCGCTCAACGACATTGTCGATGGCGCGAGGGCCGGGTTTCTCACCATCGAGCGCATCGAAAAATGGGCCGCCGCCCAGACCATCGCACGCGAAAGCCAGCAATGGATCGACCGTCTGTTCGCCGCCATCCGCACCGACCAGCTCGAAACCGTTTTTGCCTCGAAAATCGGCCAGTTCATCACGGCCTGCCAGCTGCGCGAGCGCGACACCTTCATGTCGGATCGCACCAACCGCTATCGCTTCGAGCTCGTCGTCGATCCGAGCGCCAGCCGCGAATCCGCCTTCTACAAGAAACTCGCCAACGACCTCATCTTCGAAAGCCCCCAGCTCCAGCAAATGGAGCACAAGGCCCGCAAAATCTTCCTCGACCTCTGGGATTCGTGCTGGCGCAACTACGTCGACCGCGGCCGCCGCACCATTCGCATCCTCCCGCCCAACATCGGCCAGCTCATCGAGGCGGAGACCACCACAGCCGGGAAAGCCCGGCGCATCAGCGACTGGCTCGCGTCCCTCACCGATGGCATGATCGTCCGCACGCACCAGCGCCTTTTCGACCCCGAGTTCGGCTCACTCCGGGACATCAACTGACCCGATGCGCCTAAAACTCGCCTAGCAACCGCTCCACGGCCACCTCGACCGGCAACGCGCCACCTTGGATCGCGGCCCCATAGCGCTTCATGAACGGCAGGAAGTGGTGCGTCGCCGTTGCAATCTCGCGCAGGAATAGCCGCGCCATCGGCCCCCCCGCCTCGAGGTAGCCTGACTCGCGAAACCGCCGCACCGTCGCAGCCACGTCGTACGGCACGGCATGATGCTGCACACGCCAGCCTCCGGCATGTCTCGAAAGCACGGTGAACTGCGCCGCCGTGTGCCCGTCGAGCGGTATGCCCACCGCGCCCAAGTGCACGATTCGACGTGCGCCCCAAAGGCGCTCCCCCGCCAGATGATTGTGCCCGCGCACGATGATCGAAGCCTCTGCGCCGGCAAACATGGGCTCCAGCGCCGCATCCGCCGTGTGCGCAAAAATCGAATCCTGGTCGGCCCGCGCCGAGGCATGCGCCAGCAATAACTCCGGCACATCTGGCCAGCTCCATGTCAGCGGCAGCGCCGCCAGCTCCGCCCTCACCCCGCGGCACTGGTCCACCGTCCAGCGCACCGGTGCAAACTGTGGCGTGCTCCACTCGGGGGCTGCGCGCTCCGTGCCGTAATCGAAAACATATCGCTCGTGATTGCCCCGCAACACGACCGCCCCGAGCCCACGCACGCGTTCCCAGCAGGCCAGCGAATCCGGGGCCCCATCGACGATATCCCCGAGCACAGCGATCCGATCCGGGCGCAACCGGTCCAACTCAGCCAACACGGCCTCCAGCGCAGCGAGGTTTCCATGGATATCTGCAAGCAACGCGATCTGCATGACCCGCTGATCAGACACACCGCCACCACGCCCGCAATCCTCTTGCCGACCTCCGCCCCCCATTTACCTTCGACGCGTGGTTGGCTGGTTCACCGATCTTCTCCGCCTCGCCTGGGGCCTCCTCTACTGGAACTTTCGCAAGACAGTCTTCCGGCGCAGGCGCGGCCCATGCCCCTGCCAAGCCCCGAGCGACTCAGGCCGCGCCGGAGAGACGCACTGCGAAGCCTGCTCCACCTGGCACCAGCCATGGCGGTTCAGGCGCATCTGCCCACACCTCACGCGGACGCCTGCCGGAGTCCGCTGTGGCGTCGACACCGCACAGATTCAAACATTCTGGGGGCGTGCCCTCGCCTACTACGCCGGCACCGCACTCTCGATCTATCTCATCGCCGCACTTGGGATTTTCGCCGGCCTGCGCGGAATCGGCTATGCAGTCACTCCGACCGATATTCTCTGGCCGCCGGCGTGGCATCGCATCGACCAGAAACGGGCCGAGTTTTTCTTCAAGAAAGGTGCCACGGCGCTCGAAGCCGGTGATATCCGCGAGGCGCTTTTCGCGCTCGGTGTAGCCCACAACCTCGCCCCGCGCGACTACGCCACGTCGGCCCTGCTCGCCCGCCTTTACCAAGGCACACAGCCTGCCCTCTCCGATCAGCTCTACGCGCAAACGCTCCAAAGGCACCCGGACCATGCCACCCAGACCGCCCAATCATGGATGCGCGCCCTGCTCGCCCGCGGCGACTTTTCCCTGCTTCAGACCCTCGCATTTGACCGGCTCATGGCAGGGCAGGAAACCCCCGCGCCATGGCTCCACGCGCTGATTTTTGCCAGCCGCCAGTGCCACGACACCGCGCCCATCGCAAAACTTGCCACGGCATCCGCCGGTGAAGCATGGCGCCCGGTCCTCGAGACCGAGCTGCTCTGGAGCCAGGGCAAAAAAGACGAGGTGGCACAACGCCTCGCGCAGCCCGGCTCCGGCGCGTCGCCCTACATCGTCCGTTATCAGGCGGATCTGCTCCTGGCCCTCGATCAGCCGGAAGCCGCCGTCCAACGCATTTCCGCCCAGACGGGCGTTCCCGATGCAGACAGGGTCCGCATTCTATTCGCCGCCTATGCGCGACGCGGACTGCATGAGAAACTCCGCCAGGACGCACTACGACTTCTCGCGCGCCAACCCAGCGCCGCCGTAGTCGACCTGCTTGCTAGCCACCTCATCCGGCACCCGAATGCGCCCCTCCTCGCCGACATCGTCGCGCAACTGCGCTCGACCCCTCTCCCGGCCACCGACGAAGCCTTCGTCGCCTACACCGCGCTGTTTTGTGCCGCCGGACTCGCAGACGATAAGCCGCACATGGACCAGCTGCTCGATACGATGAAACAACGCTCCAATGCGCCGCTCCATGCACTCGATCGCGCCCGCGACTATTTTGATCGCCACGATTCGACCACCCGGCTCGGCAACATCCTCGCTCCGCTCGCGCTCTCGCTCGATGCAACCTACGCGATCTACGAAACCAACGCTGACCGCGACACCGCCCGCTAACCCATGCCGCTTCCACTCACCACCGCCGAAAAGCGGGCGCTAAGCCTACTCGCCCTCCTCCTCGTTCTCGGCCTCATCGGCTCTGCCTTGCTTTAAGCTCCCATGTCCAAGCCCACGGCTTTCGGTTCCATTCCCCTCAGCTGGCTTGCCCTGCTCTTCCTCGGCGCCGCAACCCTGCTCGGATCCCTATGGGCCACGGCACGCATCCAGGCGGCCGACGCACGATGCGAGGATCTGCACACGGAGCTCCGCCTGGCCGAGCTCGCCCTCGCCAGCGAACGCCAACATCGCGAGGCGGAGCGCATCCTCGCCCGCCATGCCGCAGCCACCCCGCTCAACGGATACCGTATCGTCCCGCTGGCCTATGAAGGCACCACGCCGCCCCCGCTCATGCTTTTATGGGACATGGCGCGCCGCCGCGCAGTCCTCTGCGGCGGCCCGCTGAACGCATTGCCCGCCGGCCCTGCCCACTGGGAAATAATCCTCGCCGGCCAGTGCGTTGCCAAGGGCGCAATCCACCTCGATCCGGAGATGCGCACGTTTGTGGCCATGGGCGATGCAACCGGAGATGTCCGGCTGGCGGAGCCTCTCATCTTGAGGGTGACCATCGGGCCAGACCAGGTTCTCGTCTGGCATGGGCAACTTCCCAACGCCGCGCCCTAAACACCACAGCCAGACGCGATCTCGCC
Source organism: Verrucomicrobia bacterium ADurb.Bin122 (assembly GCA_002070825.1). Classification (GTDB taxonomy): domain Bacteria; phylum Verrucomicrobiota; class Verrucomicrobiia; order Opitutales; family Opitutaceae; genus MWDT01. Next base: position 5,322 of record MWDT01000064.1, on the reverse strand, counting down.
GGGCACAAAAAAGCGGCCGAGTCGTTAAACTCGGCCGCGAAAAACAGACGGGAGCGTGCCCGGATTAAAGCGCCTTGGCGGCGGCGACCACGGCCTCGGCGGTGATGCCGAGTTCCTTGAACACCGTGCCACCCGGCGCACTGATGCCGAAGCGGTCGATGCCAATCACCTTGCCGTCGAGACCGACGTACTGGTGCCAGAGACCGGTCACGCCCGCCTCGATCGCGACGCGGCGGCGGCAATCCGCCGGCAGCACCTCGGCGCGGTACTCCGCCGGCTGGCGGTTGAAGCGCTCGAAGCAAGGCACGGAGACGACGCGCACGTTCGGCCCGAGGACCTTTGCGGCGGCCACCGCGAGCTGCACCTCGCTGCCGGAGGCCAGCAGGATGTGGGTCAACGGAGCGGTTTCCTTCACGGCGATGTAGGCGCCACGCTGCACGCCTTCGCGGCGCGTCTGGACGGAGATTTCGTTAAGCATCGGCAACACCTGGCGCGAGAGCGCGAGGAGCGTCGGGCCATCGTTGCGCGTGACAGCGGCGGCAAAAGCGCCGGCGGTCTCCTCGGGATCCGCCGGACGGATGACGTCGAGGTTGGGGATCACGCGCAGACCGGACACCGTTTCCACCGGCTGGTGGGTCGGGCCGTCTTCGCCGACGCCGATGGAGTCGTGCGTGTAGATGTAGGTGACGGGGAGCTTGGCGAGCGCGGCGATGCGCATCGAGGGGCGCGAGTAGTCGGCAAACACCAGGAACGTCGCGCACGAGGTGCGGAAGAGGCCGTCGTAGGCGATACCGTTGTTGATCGCGGCCATCGCGTGCTCGCGGATGCCGAAGCGGATGTTGCGGCCAGAGCGGTTGGCCGGCTCGCAGTCCTTGTCGGAGGCGATGTAGTTGAGCGTCGAGCCGTAGAGATCGGCGCTGCCGGAGACGAAGAGCGGGAGCTCGGCGGCGATGGGTTGGAGCACGTCCTTGCCAGCGGCGCGGGTCGCGAGCTTGGAGTCGGCCGGGAACGCCGGGATCTTGGCAAGAATGTCGGCCGCGAGCGGCTGCTTCTTGGCGCTGTCGAGGAGCGCGGCCTTCTCGGGGTTGGCAACGCGCCAGGCTTCGTAGGTCTTGACCCACTTTTTGTAGGCGCGCACGAGGGCCTTCTTGTGGTCGGCGAAGTAGGCTTTCACCTGCTCGCTGACGAAGAAGTGCTGGTCGGCGGGCAGACCGAGGCCGGCGCGGGCGGCGTCGGCAAACTTGGCGCCACCTTCGCCATGGCCCTTGGAGGTGCCCTGCACTTCCGCGATGCCTTTTCCGATGATGGTCTTGGCAACGATCAGCTGCGGGCGGCCGGTCTTGGCTTTCTTGGCCTTGTTGATCGCCTTGGCGATGGCGACGATGTCGTGACCGTCGGCGAGCGTCTGGACGTCCCAGCCGATAGCCTTGAAGCGGGCGGTCACGTTTTCGCTCTGCGACTTGTTGGCCGGAGCATCGAGCGTGATGTCGTTCGAATCGTAGATGAGGATCAGGTTGTCGAGCTGCTGGTGGCCGGCGAAGGCGACGGCTTCCAGCGCGACGCCTTCCTGCATGCAGCCGTCACCGGCGAGGGTGATGACGTGGTAATCGAAGATCGGATGCTCGGCGGTGTTGAAACGGGCCTCGGCCATCTTGCCGGCGAGGGCGAAACCGACGGCGTTGGCGATACCCTGGCCGAGCGGGCCGGTCGTGCACTCAACGCCGGGCGTCTCGTGAAACTCGGGGTGGCCGGGGGTCTTGGAGTGCAGCTGGCGGAAGTTCTTCACCTCCTCGATCGGGAGGTCGTAGCCACTGAGGTGCAACCAGCTGTAGAGGAACATCGAACCGTGGCCGGCGGAGAGCACGAAGCGGTCGCGGTTGAGCCAGCGCGGTTCGGCGGGGTTGTGCGAGAGCGCGTAGCCGTAAAGGGTAGCGCCGATCTCAGCGGCACCGAGGGGGAGACCCAAATGCCCGGACGAGCACTTGTGGATGGCATCGATGGCGAGGCCACGGGCTTGGTTGGCGGCTTGGGCAAGGAGTTCTGGTTGCAGTTTCATGAATAAGAAAAGGAAAGCGGTGTTGTTACCCAGCCGTGCGGCGGCGGGGAAGCTGATTTTCGGAGATTCTGCTCAAACGATAGTATCCCGAGGCGGGCGACCGGGCGGGCAAAAAAAAGCGAGCGATCCGGGATGGATCGCTCGCTCCAAAAGAAAACGGAAGGGCTGCCCTTACTTGGCGACGACTTCCTTCTCCTTGACCGCCATGGCGGCCTTGCCCTTGCGGTTGCGGAGGTAGTAAAGGCGGGCGCGCATCGGCTCGGACTCACGCTCGACCTCGATCTTGACGACGTTCGGGGAGCTGAGCGGGAAAACGCGCTCGACGCCCTCACCGTAGCTGATGCGGCGGACCGTGAAGGTCTCGTGAATGCCGTGGCCCTTACGGGCGATCACGACGCCGGCAAATTTCTGCACGCGCTCTTTGTCGCCTTCGCGAACCTTGGTGTGCACGCAAACGCCATCACCCACGCGGAAGGCGGGGAGGTCCTGCTTAACCTGGGCGGCGGTGATTTCTTGGATGATCGGATTCATGACGGTGAGTTTATTCTAGTAAATCGGGTCGGATCTGACGGGTTTTCTCAAGACGACGGGCCTGGCGCCATTTCTCGATTTCGACATGATTTCCAGAGAGGAGGACCTCCGGAACGGACATGCCGCGAAACTCGGCGGGACGCGTGTATTGAGGAAAGTCGAGCAACTTGTTGGTGAAGGATTCGTGCGTCAATGACTTTTCCTCGCCCAATGTACCTGGGATGAAACGACTGAGCGCATCGATCACGATAGCTGCGGCCACTGTGCCATTTGTGAGCACGTAATCGCCGATGCTGATCTCCTCATCGATCACACAATCGCGGATGCGCTGATCGATCCCTTCGTAGTGCCCACTCAGCAGAATGAGGTGCTGCTCATGGGACAGCGATTCCGCACGCTGAGTCGAAAAAGGGACACCATCGGGCGTGAGATAAATGCGGCGGCACCCGGGACGCTGAAGCTGCTCGATGGCCGCAAACACCGGCTCTGGCTTGAGGACCATGCCGGCTCCTCCGCCGAACGGGCGGTCGTCAGCGGTGTTGTGCTTATCGGTCGTCCAGTCGCGGAGGTCATGCACTTTGACCGTGAGCAAACCACGGTCCAATGCCTTCCCGAGGATGCTCTCGGCGAGAAAGCCGTCGAGCATGCGCGGGAAAAGCGTGAGGATGTCGATGTGGAGTGCCATGGAAACTTGGAGGAATAGAAAAGCCTCGGAGAGATTCCGAGGCTTGATGTGGCGCGGGCAGGCCGCGCAAACGCGCAGGGGTGACTTAGGCGGTCACCGCGGCGGCCTTGCGGGCGCGCTTGATGATCGAGCTGAGCGTATCGGTGGGCTTGGCGCCCTTGGCGATCCAGTAATCCACACGAGCGAGATCGACCTTCACTTGCTCGGCCTTGTTGGACGGCTGATAGGTACCGAGTTGCTCAACCGGAGCGCCATCACGGCGGGAACGAGCTTCGGCAACGACGATGCGGTAGTTGGGATTATGCACCGCGCCAACGCGGGTGAGACGGATTTTGAGTGCCATGTTGAGTAAAAAGGGAGCGGACTAAACTTGGAAAAGTCGCAAAGGCACTGACCGCCGGCCCCGGTGTCAAGCCCTCATCTTGCGCCAGACCGCATCTGCCCGTGATTTTCCATTGACCCTACCCGGGCGGCTGACGAGGTTCGCCCCTCTATGCTCAAAGCTGGCATCGTCGGTCTGCCCAACGTCGGCAAGTCCACTCTTTTTAATGCGCTCACTCGCTCCCGCAAGGCGGAGGCCGCAAACTATCCGTTCTGCACGATCGAGCCCAACGTCGGAGTCGTCGTCGTCCCCGACGAGCGCGCCTATGTGCTGCAAAAAATCGCCAAGACCCAGGTCGTGATTCCGGCCGCCATTGAGTTCGTCGACATCGCCGGCCTCGTCGCCGGCGCCAGCAAAGGTGAAGGCTTGGGCAACCAGTTCCTCGCTAACATCCGCGAAGTCGATGCGATCGTACAAGTCGTACGCTGCTTCGACGACAGCGATGTCGTCCACACCATGGGTGCGGTCGATCCGGTGCGAGATATTGAGGTGATCACCACCGAACTCGTGCTCGCCGATCTCGAAGCGGTCACCAAACGCATCGACAAGACGCAGAAAAAAGCGAAGTCCGGCGACAAGGAAGCTCAAGCTGAACTGGCCCTGCTCGAGAAACTTCAACCCCATCTCAACGAGGGCAAGACCGCCAACACCCTCAAGGCCACCGACGATGAAGTCGCGCTGATGAAGCTTTTTCAGCTGCTCACCGCAAAGCCCGTCCTCTTCGCCTGCAACGTGGCCGAAAGCGACCTGGCCACCGCAGAGGAAAACACCTACGTACGCAAGGTCGCCGACTATGTCGCGCATCACCACGACGCCGCCTACGTGCCGATCAGCGCCAAGATTGAGGCCGAGCTGATCGAGCTCCCGCCTGAAGAGGCCAAAGCATTCTTGAAGGATCTCGGCGTAGACGACTCGGGCGTCTCCGCTCTGATCAAAGGCACGTACGCGCTGCTCGGCCTCCAGACGTACTTCACGGCCGGCGAGAAGGAAGTCCGTGCATGGACGATTAAGAAAGGCTGGAAGGCCCCGCAGGCCGCAGGCGTCATCCACTCCGACTTCGAAAAAGGCTTCATCAAGGCTGAAGTGGTTAGCTACGAAGATCTCTCGCGCCTCGGCAGCACCGCTGCCGCACGCGAAGCCGGCAAATACCGGCTGGAAGGCAAAGAATACGTCTTCCAAGACGGCGACGTCGCCCTCTTCCGCTTCGCGCCCTGAGTGGCCCCCTACGTGGAAGTACGGCTTGCCCCGAGGATTTAGCGCCTTATTAACACACCAGAGCCACCGCTCTGCTGCACGCATGCACTCAACCGCCCACATCCGCAAACGTCTCCGCAACGCATCCGGCGCTGTGGCGTTTGCACTGTGCGCGCTGGCTGCCCATGCACAGACAACGGTCTATTGGGATACGAATGACGCCACATCAGGCGCCGGGCCCGGGGACGGGACTTGGACAGGCGCGAATTGGACCACGAGCCCTGATGGCACGGAAAAGACTTCATCGTGGACTGATTCTAACAACGTGATCTTTAGCGCCGGCACCAACCTCACCGGAACTTACACAGTCACCGTCGATTCTAACGTCACGACCAACAATGTGATGATCGATGAAGGCTCGCCTGTTCTCTCCGTTGCAAGCGGTAAGACACTAAACTTGGGAAAAGGGACTCA
>MWDT01000063.1 GCA_002070825.1 Verrucomicrobia bacterium ADurb.Bin122 | reverse complement strand
GGCGATACGCTGCTTGGCGAGCAGCACGGCATAGAACTGAGTGCGCACGCGAAGGAGCTGCTCGTTGACGACGCCCTGCAGGTCGAGCAACGCGGCCTCGCGGGAGGCCTTTGCGCCACGCACCGAGGCTGCCACGCCGCCGCCGGCGTAGAGCGTCTGGCGGACTTCGATTGCCATGCTCCAGTTACGGTCCAGAGCGGGAACGGAAGTCGCGAGCTCCTTATCGTTGCCGGTGTAGCTGCCGGTGGCGGCCACACGCGGGATCTGGCGGGCGCGCACTTCGAGGACGACGCCGTCCTGCTGCTTGATGCGCTCGCGGGCCTGCCGGATGGTGAAGTTATTCTCCACGGCGAACTGGATCGCCTGCGGCAGGTCGAGCGAGTCCGGCATGGGAGCCTCCGCGGCCGGAGCCGCGGAAAGCCCGAGCGAAAGCGCCGCGACGAGCGCGGTGGCTTGCGCCGAATGGAGGAGTTGGTCGAGTTTCATGACACGTTTAAGGGTTAGTGGGCTGCCTGGGTGGCCGGTTGCACCGTTTTCTGGGGCAGTCCGGCAGAATGATCCTTGGCGATGAGCATGTACAGGGCCGGCACCACGAAAAGCGTGAAGAATGTGCCGACTGCGATGCCGCCGACGAGGACGAGACCGATGGAGTTGCGCGCGGCGGCGCCGGCTCCCGTCACCAAGGTGAGCGGGAAGTGACCGGCGATGGTCGCGGCACTGGTCATCAGAATCGGGCGCAGGCGCGTGAGGGAGGCCTCGCGCACGGCCGCGAGTTTGGATTTACCCTCGCGTTGGAGCACGTTGGCAAACTCCACGATCAGGATGCCGTTCTTGGCGATGAGGCCGATGAGCGTCACCAGGCCGATCTTGGAATAGATGTTGAGCGAGGTGGAGAAGCCGTCGGTCCAGAATGGGATCGTGGACATCGGCATCTTGATGAAGGTGAAGAGCAGCGCTCCAAACATCGCCAGAGGCACGGAGCCGAGGAGGATGATGAAGGGGTCGCGGAAGCTGTTAAACTGGGCCGCGAGCACGAGGAAGATGAGCGCGAGCGCGAGCAGCATGGTCTGCCCGAACTTGCTACCACCCTCCTGGCGGAGCTGGCGCGATTCACCGGTGTAGTCGATCACGTAGCCCTTGGGCAGGACCTGGGCCGCTTCGTCTTCGAGGGTGCGCAGCGCTTCGTCGAGCGGCCCCATGTAGGCGGCGGTGAGCTTGACGGAGTTGAGCTGCTGGAAGCGGTTGAGCGAGCGGGGCTGCGTGGTGCTGCGGATCGAGGCAACGGTGCTCAACGGGATGAGCTGGTTGTTCGGTCCGGTCACGTAGATGTCCTCGATCTGGTCGGGATTGAGGCGGCCGGCGCGCTGGACCTGCGGGATGACCTTGTAGCTGCGGCCGTCGATGCTGAAGCGGTTGACGTAGTTGCCGCCGATCATGGCCGAGACGTCGGCGCCGATCTGCTGGAGGTTGAGGCCGAGCGCGGCGACCTTGTTGCGATCGATCACGAGCTCGGACTGCGGCTGGTCGATCTTCACGTCGATGAGCATGACGGGCCACTTGCCGCTCGCCATGACCTTCGTGCGGATCTGCTCGGCGATTTCGAGGATGTCCTTCACGTCGGCCGTCGAGGCGATGATAAACTCGACGGGCAGCTGGCCGCCGCCGGGGAGAGCCGAGGGCATGGCCGGGAACATCTGGATGCCAGGGATCTGCGCAAGTTTGGCGTGCAGCTGAGGCATGATCTCGAATGCCGTGCGTTCACGCTCCGACCACGGAGCGAGCACCAGGCCGGCGAAGCCGGAGTTAGAGCCGGTGTGTTGGAAGACAAACTTCCGCTCCGGCACCTCCATGAACAGATCGTGCGCGGCATGGGAGAATTTCCGCGTCTGATCGATGGTCGCGTTGGCGGAGGCTTCGGCGATGCCAAAGATGATGCCCTGGTCTTCCGTCGGGGCGAGCTCGTTGGCGGAGAACATCCACATCGGGATGGTGAGCAGCGTGAGCATCACCCAGACCATATAGACGGCGGGGCGGACGGAGAGCGCACTGTCGAGCACGCGGGCGTAGGCGTTGCGCAGTTTCTCGAAGGTCGCGTTGATGCGTGTGGGCAGCCAGTGGTGCTCGATCTTTTCGTCGAGCAGCTTGGCCGACATCATCGGCGAGAGCGTGAGGGCGACGACGCCGGAAATCATGACCGCGCCGGCGAGGGTAAAGGCAAACTCACGGAAGAGCGAGCCGGTGAGGCCACCCTGCAGACCGATCGGCGCGTACACGGCGGCCAGCGTGATCGTCATGGCGATGATGGGCCCGACCAGTTCGCGTGCGCCGAGGATGGCGGCATCGAAGGGCGTCTTGCCCTCGCGCATGTGGCGCTCGACGTTTTCGACAACGACGATGGCGTCGTCCACCACGAGACCGACGGAGAGCACGATGGCCAGCAGCGTCAGCAGGTTGATGGAGAACCCGAGAATCTGCATCAGGAACACCGCGCCGATGAGCGACACGGGGATCGTGACCACGGGCACCAGTACGGAACGGAAGGTGCCAAGGAAGAAAAAGATCACGATGACGACGATCAGGAGCGTCTCCAGCAGGGTGCTGACGACTTCGTTGATGGCGTTGTTGATGTACTCGGTGGAGTCGTAGGCAATGCCGCCGTCGAGGCCGGTGGGCAGTTCCTTCTGGATCTGCTCAAGCTCGGCGCGGGCACGTTTGATTACTTCGATCGAGTTGGCGGTGGGCAGCACGAAGATGCCCATGAAGACCGCGGTCTGGCCGGAGAAGCGCACCTCGGAGTCGTAGTTGTCGGCACCGAGGACGACGTCGGCGATGTCTTCGAGGCGGATGATGGCGTCGTGCTCTTCGCGGATGACGAGTTGCTTGAACTCATCGGCGGAGCGCAGGTCGGTGTTGGCGGTCAGATTGACCTGGATGAGGGCGCCGCGAGTCTGGCCGAGGGCGGCCAGATAGTTGTTGGCCGCGAGGGCCTGGCGCACCTGAGCCGGGCTGATGTTATAGGCGGCCATGCGGTCGGGCTTGAGCCAGATGCGCATGGCGAAGGTGCGACCGCCCATGATTTCGGCGCGTTGCACGCCCTCGACCGCCGAGAGGCGCGGCTGCACCACGCGGATGAGGTAGTCGGTGATTTCGTTGTGGGCGAGCAGATCGGAGGTGAAGCGGATGTACGCCGAGGCGAAGCGGCTGTCGGCCGATTCGACGTTGATGATCGGCACCTCGGCTCCGGGGGGCAGGTCGCCGCGGACCTGATCAACCTTTGAGCTGATTTCGGCCAGCGCCTTCGTAGGCTCGTAGTTGATCTTCAGACGCGCGCTGATGGAGGAGAAGCCCTGCGCGCTCTGCGACTCGATGTACTCGATGCCGTCGGCGGCCGCGATGGCGCGTTCCAAGGGCGTGGTGATGAAGCCGCGCACGAGGTCGGCATTGGCGCCGACGTACGCGGTGGAGACGGTGACGACAGAGTTCTCGCTGCGAGGATACTGCCGCACGGTGAAGCCGCTCTTGCCGCTAAGCGCGGCAAGGATGGCCTGGGTACCCGCGATGATGATGACCAGGCTGACAACGATGGCCAGGACTGGTCGGCGGATGAAGATGTCGGTGAATGATGAATTCATGGGCGTGGGTGACGCACGGTGGGAGACGGCATGGAGGCCGCTCAGGAGTCACTGGGCTTGGGCGTGAGTGAAGCGGCGGGGGCGAGCTTGTTGTCGATGATGACGGCGGCGCCGTTGCGCAGTTTGAAGACGCCTGTCGTCACGACCTGCTGGCCTTCCTTGAGGCCATCGACGATGGCAACAAAGTCGCCCATGGTGCGGCCGAGGCGGACGAATTGCTGGCGGAGCACCTGGGTGGTTTTGCCCGAGGTAGCATCCTTCTGATCTTCGATGACAAACACGGAGTCGCCATACGGGGCGTAGAGGACGGCGGTCGCGGGGATGCAGAGCACGCGATCCTTCTGGGGGAGCACGGCGGCAACGTTGGCAAACATGCCCGGGCGCAGTTTCTCGTTGGCGTTGGCAAGGGTGGCCTGGATGCGCGCATTGCGGGAGGCGCTGTCGACTTCCGGGTTGATGGCGGTGACGCGGCCTTCGATGACTTCGCCGGGGAGGGCGTCGGAGGTCATGCGCACAACCATGCCGAGGGCGATCTCACCGACGCGCTGCTGGGGCACCGTGAAGTTGACGTAAATGGGATCGAGTGCCTGGAGGGAGACGATCGCATTGCCGCGGTCGATGAACTGGCCGAGGTTGATCTGGCGAACACCGAGGCGACCAGCGAAGGGAGCGCGGACGATCTTCTGGTCGATGGACGCCTGGATGGACTCCACATCGGCCTGTGTCTGTTTGAGCTGCGCTTCCGCGGAATCGAGGTCGGCCTTGGCGGAGGTGTTGCTGGCAAAGAGGGCGCGAGTACGCTCGGCATTGACACGGGCGAGGTCGGCACGGGCGGCGGCAGCCGCGAGCTGAGCTTCAAGCACGGTGGTATCGAGCTTGATCAGGATGTCGCCAGCCTGCACGCGCGAGCCGGGTTCAAACGCGATTTCGCGAATGATACCCGACGACTCAGTGGTCACGGTGATGCCTTGGTAGGCGGCGAGCGACCCGACGGCGTTGATGGTCACCTCCCACGTGTCCGCTTTGACGGGAGCGGCGGTCACCGTCAGAGGCGGTATACCGGCATCGGCAGCACCCATTTTTTTGAAATGGGAGAACTTTATCAGAGCCAGGCCACCGGTGAGGGCGAGCAGGCAGACTGCGACAAGTAGCATTTTTTTGCTCATGAGGAATCGGGTAGGAATGTTGGGAGATGTTTGGGAAATTAGCGGGCTGGATGAGTCAGGCGTTACCCTCCGCCATGGCGGACTGGACCTCGCGGGTGCGCGCAACGATCTTCTGAGTGAGCTGGACCATGAGCTTCTGTTCGTCCTGCGTCAGCGCGCCCATCAGGGCGGCGATACGGCGGAAATGGACCGGGAGAAAATCCTTGAGCAAGGCCTCGCCTTTGCGCGTCAGGGCGACCTGCATCATGCGACGGTCCTCCTTGGAAGGCTCGCGGAGCACCAGCCCATCGCGCTCCAGCGTGTCGATGAGCCCGGTCATGGTGGCACGGGTCACGCCCGACTGATCGGCCAACTGGGCCGGGGTCAACGGGGCCGACGGGCGACAACAAGACTCTCGCTGGTGTTTGAAGAGCAACATCAACACGACAAAACGGCCACGTGAGATCGCCTGCTCGTGAAAATGCGCCGCCATCGCTGTAACAATCGAGTCACCAGCATATAAAAGGTGTAAAAAAGCGTCGAAGGCGGTCGGATCCAGATCGGGGAACGACTGGACCGCTTCAAGCAGGCACTCGAAGCGCGGAAGGTCCTTCAACATCAATAGTTGCATATTGGCTTGGCTAATTAGGCGGCTAATAATCGGGAGCCTAAGCGGGATGGCAAGCGGTATTTCCACGCATTAAAATCGGGGACATACCCCACTCTTATAACCAAACAACCCCAGGGCTGCCTCAGGAATAATAAAAACCATATAACGTCAGTAAACCAAGAGTTTAAGCCACAATAGAGCCGATCCGCTTTCGGCTATAGAGTCTTTCAAACCGCCATTCGGCTCTAACGGGCAACCACGGGACACGCTACAGTGCGGGCGTCCCCATGCAAACCCGCGCCCCGATTCCGTCCTCCTCCCGCCAAGGCATGACCATCCTCGAAGTGATGATCGCCCTTAGCGTGCTCGCCCTCCTGCTCAGCGGCATCCTGGCGGCCCTCCTCCAGGCGCATCGGATGACCCAGGAAAGTATCTACCAAAATGCCGCCCGTGCGAGCGTACAGGGCGCCGTCGAGCAAATGCTCCGCAGCATCAGTTTCGCGAACCTCCCTTATACAAATGCCGCCAACACGCTCCAACCAGGAGCCGATGCCAGCACCACCGTCCCGATTGTATTCAATGGGCAGCTTGAAGCCCCACTGGCCTTGTCGATTTCCACAAGCGCTATCCCCGACGCGGGCGTCGTCCCCAGTGGCGCCTCGGAAAACCTAGTCAATATCGACGTCAATAACACCCCCGACCTCGCCTCCGATGACATGCAGATGCGCCTCTGGCTCTGGGTGCAGGACGTCAGCGACAACACCATCGATGCCACACAGGTACGGGCGATCACAATCGTTTATCAATGGCGCTTCTTCGACGGCTCCAATTCAGCCGGCCGATGGCACCTCAATTCAGTCCGCAATATCCGCTCCTCAGCCCCCAACTTCTAACCCCCCATGAAACACTCTGCCCCGCCTCGTCCGAATGGCCTCCAAGCCTTCACGCTCGTCGAAATCCTCATCGCGGTGACGCTCTTTGGCGTGGCGATCTCCAGCACCATGGGCTTCTACCTATACGCCATGCGAACCTACCAGTTAGATATAGGCAAATGCTTAGTTAATAGCGACTTCAGGAGATTTACAGATCAGATGGTAAACAATGTCACCTTTGCCAACCAGGTCTACATTGTGCCCAGCTTCACAAACCGAACAACGACGACAACCTATACTGACCCGATCACCTTTGCCACGAAGCCCGTCACCGCCCTCGACACCGTGGCCAACAATACCTCGGGCGACTTCCTAGTGCTGGTCTATCAAGATGCCGTCACGACCAATATCGTGCGCTTGGTCGGCTACTATCGGGCGGAAGATCCGAGCATGAAAAACTACGGTACTAATCAGTTCCCCATCAGGATGTTCGACATTACACTCAACCAACCAGCCACGACCAACATCGCCACCCTACTCCCAGACACGAGCACCCTCAACAGCTCGTCGCACCGCCTGCTTTTCCTAGACTCCACCGCGTTGGGAAACCCCAACGCCACCACCAGCGCCCCAGGCATCTTCACCAACATCAACGGTGGTCGCACCGTCATCGTGAACGGGGAGCTCTGCAATCGCGGCAACAACCTCCGTAAAAAGGTATCAAACAAGTACAACTTTACCGTATCCCGCAGGAGCTGAACACCATGACAACACGCATCCCCCATCCTTCACGCGGCTCCGCATTGGTCACGGTTATCTTATTGACCACGGTCTTGTGCACCCTCGTAGCCAGTATCCTGGGCTTGGCCCTAGCCGAACGACGCCTCAACCACCGCGATGAACTCCGTCTCGAAGCCCGCTACGCCGCCGAGGCCGTCGCAGAATACGGCATCTCGCAAATCCGCCAGAAATACGCCACTCGCAGCGACATTAATCTCAGGCCGGGGGGAAGCGATGCCCTAAAAGCACCGCCAGCCTCCTTCTGGAAAGGCAGCAACGTGGTCACGTCATCAATCGAAATCATCGGCGGCACTCCCAATGATGTAACGACTGGAGCCAGCGCACTCTACTTCGTTTCGCCCGACGATCCCGCCAATGCCAACGACCCCCATGTAGGCAAATGGGTGCTGCGCCGCGATGTCCCAGTAATCGCAAAAGCCACCATCAAGCCCCGCAATGGAGGCCCCGCCATTACCTCCTACGTCCTCGAGAAACTCTCCGTCCGCGCGGTCCCCCCCTTCCAGCATGCGATCTTCTCCAACATGGACATGGAGATCTTCCCTGGCCCTGAGATGAACATCTATGGGCCCGTACACGTAAACGGTAACCTCTTTTGCAGCAGCCAGGGTAGCCAGCTCAACTTCCGCGGGCGCGTCACCGTCGCCGGCAATGTTTACCACGCCTGGAAAAATACCGACGGGCGCACTCAAGGCACCGGCTATGAAGGCCTCGGCGGCTCACCAGTTCACTTCCTCAATAAAAAGGGCGATCTCATCGCCCTCAAAGGCGACTACACCTTTAAAAATGAAAAGGGCGAGATGGAGACCGTCACGCAATGGAACGACAGTTCCATGGGTGGCTCCTCAAAAACACCACCTAGCTTACTAGCCGATAACGACTTTCGTGACTTTGCTACCGACACTTGGAACGGCAACCTACAAACCTCCGCCCATGGCATCGAGACCGACAACCCACACGCCATCGGCTCCTATGAGGAAGACACCAACACGACCAATGGCATCGACGAGTCCAACAACGCCGCCCGCCAGTTGATCGAGCCCTCCAACTGGCCCAGTGACTCCGACGCCAACTACGTCACCAAGCGTGAGGTCGAAAGAAAGAAATACGCCAACAACGCCGGACTCTACCTCACAGTAAACCCATCTACTGGAAAGATCACCGCAGTCAGCCGCTCAAAAAAATCCGCCACCCCCACCAAGACACTCACCAGCCTCCCCGCCGGCTTAGTCCAATGGAAACCCTATAGTTTAAGTAAGACCAACGTCGTCACCAGCGGCATGTACGACAAGCGTCGAGAAAAGGGTACCAACCTCGTCGAGATCGACATGGGCAAACTCAAAGCCGCCGTCACCGAGATGACCAAAGACGCCGACGACCGCAATAGCAGCGCAATCGGTGGTCTCGAAACCAGCGACTGGACCGGCATCGTCTATGTCGAGATCGAAGGAGGCCCCACCACCAATGGGAAAGATACCACCTCGTCCGACGTAGAGGGCACCACCAACGCCGCCACCAACGCCCAAGCCCTCACCACCGCCGTCCGCCTCGTCAATGGGACCGGCCCCGTCGCATCCTACGGAAAGACCGGAAGCCCAGGTCTGACCATCGCGACCAACGGCCCCCTCTACGTCAAAGGCAACTACAACGCAGACGGCAAAATCCAAGACACCACTGCCACGAACCCCTCCGAAAGCAGTGCAAACAAGGCAGAGACCGGTGAAGTCCCCGCTGCACTCGTCGCCGACGCCATCACCATCCTCTCCGCCAACTTCAGCGACGCCAATTCCCGCCAGTACACAAATCCGACAGCCACGACTTCAACGATCGAGATTGCCGCCGCGATGCTCATGGGCAACACCCCCACCGACAAAAACGACAGCAACAAAAGCTCGGGCGGCATCCATAACTTTCCCCGATTCATCGAAAACTGGGACAGCAAACAGGTCTGGATCCGCGGCTCACTCGTCTCCCTCTTTGAAAGCCGTGTTGCCACTGAGCCCTGGCACACCGGCTACTATTCCCCGCCCAAACGCTGCTGGGGTTTCAGCTCGCTATTCCGCGACGGTCATAACCCGCCAGGCTCGATCGATTTCGATAACTTCCGCCGCACCTCCTTCACCGATCTAACCGAGGCTCAATACAACACCATCAAATCCTCTTACAGCTGGGAAGACTAAGACGGCCGGGCATTTTCGCCCGGCCGTCTTTTCGTTAGATACCAGAGGTGAGACTATAGCACACCCGCAAGCCGCATTGCACACTCAGGCGTACGAGTGGATCTGGGTGCCCAGGGAAGGCTGATCCTCGTCTCGGTTCAACGCCTGCTGGAT
>MWDT01000062.1 GCA_002070825.1 Verrucomicrobia bacterium ADurb.Bin122 | reverse complement strand
CGGCGGCCGGGCGTGAATGCGCTCGACTTCGCCGGGGCGCGCCCCCTTCGTGCCCGGCGCCGTGTTTTCCACGGCGAGTTTGTCCATGAGCTGGTTTTACCTATTTGTCGCCGGACTTTTTGAGATCGGCTGGCCCATCGGCCTGAAGATGGCGCAGCACCCGCAGACCCGTTTGCTCGGGTTCGCGGGCGCCGTCGTCTTCATGGGCCTGAGCGGATTCATGCTCTGGCTCGCGCAACGACACATCCCCATCGGGACTGCCTACGCGGTGTGGACCGGGATCGGCGCGGCGGGCACGTTTCTGGTTGGCGTCCTGTACTACGGCGACCCGGCGTCACTCGCGCGCTACCTCGGCGTGGCGCTGATCGTGGGCGGCGTGGTCATTCTGAAACTGGCTCACTGAGCCGCACCCCGAGCGCCAAGGTTCGGACGGCGCGTCGCATTTTTCATGCGGCGTGTGGGTTGGCTCAGGCGTTGGGAAACGCGGCGCCGTGGGGCGGCGTGTGCAGCTCCGGGCGGTAGGCGTGCTCGCGCGCCCAGCCCGCCACGCGGCCGACGACGACAATCAGCGGCGATTGCAGCCCCTCGCGTTGCAAATCCTGATCGAGCGTGGCCAGCACCGAGTAGAGCACGCGTTCGCCGGCAGTCGTGCCGGCCTGTACGGCGGCGCAGGGCGTATCGGCCGCCCAGCCTGCGGCCAGGAAACGGTCGCGCACGCCGGCCATGCTGTGCAGCGGCATCATCACGATGATCGTCTCGGCGTCCGGGACATCGGCGGCGCGCCCGTCGGCGTGAAACCCGGAGATGATTGCAAAGCTGCGCGAAAGGCCGCGGTGGGTGATCGGGATGCCGGCATACGCGGGCACGGCGAGCGAACTGGACAATCCGGGCACGACCTCGACGGCGACGCCGGCGGCGAGGCAGGCCTCGACCTCTTCGCCGCCGCGCCCGAAGACGAACGGGTCGCCGCCCTTGAGCCGCACGACGAACTGCCCTTCGCGGGCCAGTTGCACCAGGAGCGCGTTGATCTCGCTTTGAGGAAACGAGGGCTCGAAGCCTTTTTTGCCCACGGGGAAAAGCTGGCACGAGGTGGGCACCATGCGGAGCAGCTCGGGCGAGACGAGCCGGTCATAGACGAGCGCCGTCGCCCGTCCGAGCGCGCGCAATCCCATGCGCGTGATGAGATCGGGGTGGCCCGGCCCGGCGCCGACGAGGACGACCCGGCCCTGTGCGGCCGGAGTGTGGTCGGGTGAGCCGGCATCGGCGACGCGTTGATCGATGCACTCGCGGAGTGCCCGCTCGCAGGCGGACGGACCGTCGCGGCGGATGCGCGCGAGCCACTCTTCCCAATCGAGGGTTTTCCAAAAACGTTCGCGTTCGGGCAACGTGAGTCGGGCGCGCGTCTCGGCGCGGAGCCGGGCGACCAGTTGCACGAGGTCGCCAAAGCCGTCGCCGATCCACTCAAGCAGCTTGCGGCGGGCGAAGGCGGAGAGCGAGGGCGCGGCGCCGTCGGTGCCGATGGAGATTTGCACGCCCTGGCCGCGGGCGACGGCGGGCACGTAGAAATCGCAGAGCTCGGGCACATCGACGACGTTGCACAGGATGCCGAGGGCGGCGCAGGCCTCGTAAATCTGGCGGTTGGCCACGGGATCGGAGGTCGCGGCGACGACGAGCCGTGCGCCCTGCTCGTCGCCTGGCGTCCATGGCCGCTCGATTTTCGTCCAGCCGCCGACGAGTTTGGCAAAGCCGGGCTCGAACCACGGGGCAACGACGCGCAGGCGCGCGCCGCAATCGAGCAGATCTTGCGCTTTGCGGAGGGCGACCTTGCCGGCGCCCACGAGGAGCACGTCGCGGTCGACGAGATCGACGGACATCGGGTAAAGCGGAGGACGGTTCGCGGGCATGGGCGGGATTGATCGCACAGGCCGGCCATGCCCGCAAGGGGGACTCTCACCACGCGCTGCGTTTTTTCATCCGGGTGGTCCGCAGTGCGCCGAGCTTACCGGACGGGCGCAAATCCGTACTTCGCGAAGGCGGCCTGGGCGGCCGGTCCGGCGAGCCAGTCGAGAAAGGCGCTGGCGGCGGCGGGCTGCCGGGCGTCTTTCAACACGGCGCCCGGATAGGTGATCGAGGGGCCGGCCTCGCGCGGAATCTCCATGGCGATGCGGACCTTTTTCGAGATGAGCGCATCGGTTTTGTAAACGAAGCCGGCATCGGCGTTGCCCGACTCGACGGCGGCGAGCACGGCGCGGACGTTGTCGAGCGGCACGCATTTATCGATGACCTGCGGCCAGAGCTTCGTCTTTTGGAGGTGTTCCTTGGTGTAGGTGCCGACGGGCACGGTGGCGGGCTCGCCGATGGCGATGCGGCGCACACCAGGTTTTGCCAGATCGGGCAGCGTGGATACCGGGGCTGCGCCCTCGATGCCGACGACGACTACCAGCGAATTGGCGAGCAAGGTGCGGCGCGTGCCGGGCCGCAGCAGACCGGCTTTTTCGAGTTGGTCGACGCGCAGCTCATCGGCGGAGAAGATCGCGTCGGCGGGCGCGCCCTCTTTGATCTGGCGGGCGAGTGCGCCGGAGGCTCCGAAGTTGAAACGCAGCGTGTGGCCGGTGGCGGCGGTGAACTGCGGCGCGAGCTCGGTGAAGACGTCGGAGAGGCTGGCGGCGGCAAAGACATTGATCTCCGCGGCGCGCGCGGTGGCGGCATACAGGATGCAGATGGAGACGAGGAGTGTGTGGAGTGAGCGCATGGGACTGGGCTCGGTGTGTGCCGATCACGGACGCTCAGCGCGTGCGCGGAGCTGTGGTGTCCTCGAAGCGGATCTTCTCAAGCTTGCGCACTTCGACGACCTCGCCCCGGTGGACCGTCAACTGCACCTCGCCATATTCGAGGTCGCGGATCATGCCGCGCACGACTTTCACCCACTTGCCGGAGCGGGTGTCGCAGTAGCTCGGATCGGTGCCGGTGGGATGGTCGCTCATGGTGTCATGCGGGTCACTCGACACCGACGAGCACGGACGAGGCTTTGATCACGGCGCAGGCGGGTTTGCCTTTTTTGAGTTTCAGCTCCTTGAGGGCGTCGGCGGTGATGGTCGCGGTGAGCTCGACCTTGGGGGCGATGCGGATGGTGACGAGGGCGCTGACAGGGCCTTTTTTAATGGCGGTGACGGTGCCGGAAAGAACGTTGCGGGCGCTGATTTTCATGGTGGATGGAGTGAAAAGTGTCCCGAGGCTCAGGCGATGGCGCGTGCGGAGAGGGGCATGGGCAGTTCGCCTCCCACATCTTTCAACGCGACGCCGCTCAGGCCGTGGCGGGCCGATTCGAGGAGAAGCTGGGCGAGTTTTTGCGCGGCGGCTTTGGGCGGAAACCCCTCGGGGCGGATATTGGAGACGCAGTTGCGGTTCGCATCGGTGCAGCTGGCGTGTGGCTTGTAGGTGAAATAGGCGCCGAGGCTGTCGGGGGCCCCGAGCCCCGGGCGCTCGCCGATCAGCATGAGGGTGTGGCGCGCACCAAGCAGGGAGCCGATCTCGTCCTGGAGTTTCACACGCCCAAACGCAGCGATGAAAATGGGGTAGAGTCTCCAGCCGGCGGCGCGCAGCAGGGGGACGAGGCAGGTGAGTACGGCTCCGGTCTGCCGCTCGGCGGCAAGCGCGGAGAGCCCGTCGGAGACGATGATGGCGAGGTCGCGTTTGCCCCACTTGGCCGACTGGGCGGCGAGCGCTTCGTGGGCCGTGGGCGAGAGGCGGCGGCCGAGATCGGGCCGCAGGAGATAGGTGCGCCGGTCGATGGCTTCCGTGTCGAGACGCCAGGTTTCGTAGCCGGCGCGTCCGAGCGCGGCGGCGAGTGCTTCGCCGTGAAACTCCATGTGGACGGCGTCGCGTGCGCGTGCATGGGCGAGCCGGAACTCGAGCAGGGTGCGCGTGCGGACGCTGCCGCCGGCTCGTCCGAGTGCGATGCGTGCGGAGGTGAACTGACGCAGCGTCTGCCAGCGGTCGTGGGTTGCCGGTGTGGGTTGCATGGCTGGCACAGGGGCGAATGGTTCAGGCGAGAACATGGTCGATGAGGGCGTGGTGTTCGCCGACCGGCAGGAGGCGCTGTCCGCCGGAAACGATGCGCATTTTCTCGAGCCAGGCCTCGAACTCGGGTGCGGGTTTTAAACCGAGTACTTGTCGGAGGTAGTGGCTGTCGTGGAAGGAGGTCGATTGGTAGCCGAGCATGATGTCGTCGGCCCCGGGGATCCCCATGATATAGTTACAGCCAGCCACGCCGAGGAGTGTTAACAGGGTGTCCATGTCGTCCTGACACGCTTCGGCGTGGTTGGTGTAACAGATGTCGCAGCCCATCGGCAGACCGAGGAGCTTCCCGCAAAAATGGTCTTCGAGCCCGGCACGGATGATTTGTTTTCCGTCGTAGAGATATTCCGGCCCGATGAAACCGACGACGGTGTTGACCAGCAGCGGCGAGAAATGCCGTGCGACCGCGTAGGCGCGGGCCTCGCAGGTTTGCTGGTCAACGCCGTGGTGCGCGCCTGCGGAGAGCGCGGAACCCTGGCCGGTTTCGAAATACATGACGTTGTTGCCGACGGTTCCGCGGCGCAGCGCGAGCGCGGCTTGCTGGGCCTCGGCGAGCAGGGAGAGGCTCACGCCGAAGCTCTTGTTGGCCGCCTCGGTGCCGGCGATGGATTGAAAGACGAGATCGACAGGCGTGCCCCGGCGCATCGCTTCGAGCTGGGTGGTGACGTGGGCGAGCACGCACGATTGCGTGGGGATCTCGTAGCGCTGGATGACTTCGTCGATCAGCCGGAGGAGCGTCTCGATCGCGGGCACGCTGTCGGTGGCTGGATTGATGCCGATGACGGCATCGCCGCAGCCGTAGAGGAGTCCGTCGACGATCGAGGCGGCGACGCCCTGCGGATCGTCGGTCGGATGGTTGGGCTGGAGTCGGACGGAGAGGCGGCCGGGCAGGCCGATCGTGTTGCGAAACCGGGTGACGACGCGGCATTTTTTTGCGACCAGGATGAGGTCCTGATTGCTCATGATTTTAGCAACGGCGGCGACCATCTCTGGCGTGAGGCCCGGAGCGAGGGCGGCGAGCGAGTGGGCGTCGGTTTCGTAGCGCAGGAGCCATTCGCGGAAGGCGCCGACGGTGAGCCCGGCGACGGGCGCAAAGGCCGTGGCATCGTGGGTATCGACGATCAGGCGCGTGACCTCGTCGGTCTCGTAGGGGATGAGCAGCTCTTCGAGGAAGTGGGCGAGTGGGACTTCCGAGAGGCAGAGCTGGGCGGCGACGCGCTCTTCAGCGGAGCTGGCGGCGAGGCCGGCGAGCTCATCGCCGGAGCGGTGCGGTGTGGCCTTGGCCATGAGCTCGCGCAGCGAGCTGAAGTGATAACGGAGCCCGCCTGCGTTGATGGACCAGTGTGGAGTGGGCATGGCGGGTGGCGTCGCGGCGGTTTATTTCACCATGAATTTTTCCGGCAGCCAGAGGGCGATTTCCGGGAAGATCATGATGAGCACGATGGTGACGAACATCAGCGCGGAGAACGGGATGATGGAGGCGTAGATGTCCTTTAGCGGGAAATCCTTTGGGGCCATGGCCTTCATCAGGAAGAGATTGTAGCCGAAGGGCGGCGTGATGTACGCGATCTGGCAGGTGATCGTGTAGAGCACGCCGAACCAGACCAGGCTGAAGCCCATGGCGTTGACGAGGGGCACGTAGAGCGGGGCGACGATCACGAGCATGGCGGTGTCGTCGAGGAACATGCCCATGATCACAAACGAGAGTTGCATGAGGATGATCACGTGCCAGGGGCTCAGTCCCCATTGATTGAGGAAGAGGCCCTCGATGGCCTTGACGGCGCCGAGCCCGTCGAACACCGCGCCAAAGGCGAGGGCGGCCATGATGATCCACATGAACATGGCGCTGATGTTGAGCGTCTGCCGGACGGTGTTGTGCAGGACCGTTTTTGTGAGGCGGCGGCGGCCCCAGGCCACGAGGAGAGAGGCGAGGGCGCCGACGGCCGAGCTTTCGACGAGGCTGGTGATGCCGAAGAGAAAAAGTCCGATGACGATGAACATGATCACGAGTGGGATCATGCCGGCGGAGAGGAGGCGGAGCTTTTCGCGCAGGGAGATCTTCATCGAATCTTCGGATGCCAGCGGCGCGAGCTCGGGTTGGAGTCGGCAACGCACGACGACGTAGATCAGAAAGAGCGCGGCCATGAGCAGGCCGGGGACGACGCCGGCGAGCCAGAGCTGGCCGACGGGCTGGCGCGCGATCATGCCGTAGAGGACGAAGACGACGCTGGGCGGGACGAGGATGCCGAGGGAGCTGCCGGCCTGGATCACGCCCGAGACCATGCGGCGGTCGTAGTTGCGCTTGAGCATCTCGGGCATCGCGATGCTGCACCCGATGGCCATGCCGGCGACGCTCAGGCCGTTCATCGCGGAGATGAGAACCATCAGCAGGATGGTGCCGATGGCCAGTCCGCCGCGGAGCCGGCCGGTCCAGACGTGGAGCATGCTGTAGAGGTCGTTGGCGATGCCCGACTCCGAGAGCATGTACCCCATGAAAACGAACATCGGCAGGGTGAGCAGCGGGTACCAGTTGAGCAGCTTGATGCTGGCGTTGAACCCCATCGCGGCCGCGCCGTCGCCCCAGAGCAGGAGCGCGGTGGCGACCGCGATAAATCCGATCATGCCAAACACGCGCTGACCGGTGGCCATGAGGACCATCATCCCCAGGAACATCACCAGCACGATCATCTCGTGACTCATCGGAGCTCCTTTCCGAAGGCCCCCGCCACATCGCGGATCATCCGGGCGAGGATTTGCAGGGTCATCAGCAGAATGCCGATCGCCATGACGATCTTGATCGGCGCCATCGGGGGCGCCCACGCGGTATAGTTCTTTTGGTGAAATTCGAGCGCGTAGTGCGCGCTGGAGATGGCGCCGTTGACCAGCACGCCCATGTAGAAGAGCAGGATCACGTCGGTGATGGCATCGACGATGTACTTCGTGCGCGGGCTCCAGCGGTCGCGGAAGACATCCATGCGCACATGCGCATCGTCCTGGAACGAGAAGCCTCCTCCGAGCAGGTAGTAGGCGGCCATCGTGAACTGCGCCATTTCCATGACCCAGATCGCGGGCGACTTGATGATGACGTTGGCCACCATCGCGTAGGTGAGGATGGCCATCATCGCAAAGAGCAGGTACATCGCGAAGAGGCCGACGGCGCGGTTGGTGGTATCGACTGTGCGGACGTAGCCGCGCAGGAAGGCGCCGACTCCGGCGCAGAGGCGGTCGAAGGCCTCATCGGTGCTCAGCGCGCCGCTGCGGTAGTCCTGGCCGGAGAGACTCCCGGTGCCGCCGGCATACGCGGGGGCGAGCCGGGCGCCCATCAGTGCGATGGGGTCGGAGGTGCTGCGCCGTTCGTGGCGCAGGAGTGTATCGGAGTCTTCGGTGGACATGGCGGATCGAGAGAAGGTGGAAGGGCAAGGCAGTGGCATCCGAAGCGTCGCCGCTTCGTCGTGCATCGGGGGCGGCGAGTCCGGATTCGAAGGGCCGGACTCGCGGGCGTGTGAAGGCGGCTCAGCCGCGGTAGGGCCGGCCGGCTTTGCTCATCATGGCGTTATAATCCTTGAAGATTTGGACGACCTTGGCGGCGCGGGGGCTGGTCTTGGCGATTTCGTCCCAGAATTTGACGGCTTCGTCTTCGACCGTTTTCCACTCCTCGTCGGGGATGGTGGTGAGCTTCAGCTTGGGGCCTTGCACGCGCAGCTTGGCCTCGCCGCCCCAGTACCAGTACTGGCGGTAGTAGTGCGAGCTGTCCATGCACAGCTTGAAGAGCGTCTTGAGGTGATCGGGCACCTTTTCCCAGGACTTCGTGTTGGCGAAGTAGGAGCCGCACCAGGCGCCGGCGATATTGTTTGTGAGGAAGTAATTCGTCACGTCCGCCCAGCCGACAGTGTAGTCTTCGGTGATGCCGGACCAGGCGACGCCGTCGAGCTCGCCGGTGCGCAGCGCCATCTCGCAGTCTTCGTACGGGAGCGTCACGGGGACGACGCCGAAGCGGGAGAGGAAGCGGCCGGCAGTCGGGAAGGTGTAGACCTTTTTCCCCTTCAAGTCGGCGAGCTTGTTGACGGGGGCCTTGGTGGCGAAGTGGCAGGGGTCCCAGGCGCCGGCGCTGAGCCAGGTGACGCCTTTGATTTCGTTGTAGGATTCCTCCCAGATCTTATCTAGGCCGAATTGGTAGAACAGGGTGGGGATATCGAGGCTGTAGCGGGTGGCGAACGGGAAGTATCCGCCGAAGACCGCGACATCGGCGGGCGAGGCGATCGAGTCGTCGTCGCTTTGCACGGCGTCGATCGTGCCGGCCTGCATGGCGCGGAAGAGCTCGCTGGTGGGCACGAGCTGGTCGGCGCAGTAGAGCTCGATGACCATCTCGCCGTTGGCCGCCTTGTTGAAGGCATCGATCGAGGGCTTGATGACATGCTCGGCCAGTGCAGGCCCTGCGTAGGTTTGCAGGCGCCATTTGATGGGGGCATTTTTCGCACCGATCACGTACGGGGCAGCGATGGCTGCGGAGGCTCCGATGCAGGCTTTTTTGATGAATTCGCGTTTGTTCATGGGACGATGGCGGCGGATGGAGTGAGTGTGAGTTTGACCGAGGCCGCAGTGGCAGGCTCCCGCTGTGGCAAAGGCTGATTCCACTTAGCATAGCCGATGCCAACACGCGTGCGGTGCCCGTGTCGGCTCGGACTTTTTAGCACACGCGATTTTGCTGCGCGGATTCCTACATTTCCGTAGGAGAAAATGCGCTTTTCCGACACGGATGTCGGAGTCGCTTTCCGTGGCCTGAATCGCGGTGCGTATTCAGGCTGTGGCGGCGGCCCGGATCAGGGCGTGGGGCGTTTGGCTTCGAGCGCGGCCGCGGCCGGATCGGCTTTGAAACGCTCCGGATCGATGCCGTATTTTTTCACGCGCAGGCCCATGATGCGCTCGGTCAAGCCGAGCTGGCGGGCGGCCTTGGCCATGATGCCACGGTGCGTCTTGAGCGCCTCCGCGAGCATCTCGCGTTCGACGGCGCAGACGGCGTCTTCGAGCGTGCCACGCGGGGTGGTGCCGGAGGCCTCGCCGGTTTGGAGCGTGGGCGGAAGGTGGAAACCGTGGATGACGCCGTCCTGCGAAAGCAGCACGGCGCGCTCAATGGTGTTCTCCAGTTCGCGCACGTTGCCCGGCCAGTGGTAGGCCATGAGCATGTCGATCGCGGGCGTGGAGATGCGGGCAACGTTTTTGCCGTTTTGTTTGGCGTACTTTTCGAGGAAGTGGTCGGCGAGCGCGAGGATGTCGCTGCGGCGGTCGCGCAGCGGCGGCACGTAGATCGGGAAGACGTTGATGCGGTAGTAGAG
>MWDT01000061.1 GCA_002070825.1 Verrucomicrobia bacterium ADurb.Bin122 | reverse complement strand
AGCCAGTCCGCGGCTTGTCCCGACATGCCGACGAATTGCTCCGTCGAGATGTTGGCAGCGATCAGCGAAAAGCCGACCAGCCACCAGGTTAAGCCTCGGCCAGCGAGAAAGTAGCCACTCGCGCCGGAGCCTTGGCTCGTGCCCGAGGTGCCTTTCCAGATGCCAAAGGCGATCACGGCCACGACTGCGGCCGTAAATAGAATAATGTCCAGAGTGCTCATGTGTAGGGTGTGGGGATTGAGCGCGCCCCGTGTGCCACGGCCTGCGCGCGCGCCGAAACTGAGCCAAATCGTCCGCCGTTGAAAAGGACGAAAGTGCCCGCGTGGGCCGCCCGTGCATGCGCCAGACGCTGCCGGTCGACGCCATCTCGGCACAGGGCAATAAAAAGCGCGGAGTCGGGAAGACTCCGCGCTGAAAGGCGAAACGGTGCCGTGCGATTACAACGCCCGGAAGGCGATCGCGGCGTTCTGGCCGCCGAAGCCGAGGTTGTTGTTGAGCACCACGCGGACCTTGGCCTGACGCGCCACGTTGGGCACGTAGTCGAGATCGCACTCCGGATCGGGCTTCTCCAGATTGATCGTCGGAGGAATCATGCCGGTCTGAATGGTCTTAACGCAGGCGATCGACTCGATGCCGCCGGCGGCGCCGAGCAGGTGACCCGTCATCGACTTCGTCGAGCTGATCGCGAGCTTGCGAGCGTGGTCGCCAAAGACCTTCTTGATCGCGGCCGTCTCAAACTTGTCGTTATACGGCGTGCTCGTGCCGTGGGCGTTGATGTAGTCCACCTCTTCCGGCTTGATGCCGCCGAAATCAAGCGCGCGACGCATGGCGAGCATGAGGCCGCGACCTTCGGGATCGGGCTGGGTGATGTGAAACGCGTCGCAGCTGGCACCATAACCTGAGATCTCGCAATAGATGCGGGCTCCGCGTGCCTGGGCGTGTTCAAGGGTTTCCAGCACGAGGATGCCGGCGCCCTCACCCATGATGAAGCCGTCGCGATCGACGTCGAACGGGCGGCAGGCGTGCTGCGGGTCGTCGTTGCGCGTGCTCATCGCCTTCATCGAGCAGAAGCTGGCAAAGGCAAATGGGGTGACCGGAGCCTCGGTGCCGCCGGCGATCATGACGTCGGCTTCGCCGCGGCGGATGGCGTGGTAGGCATCGCCGAGGGCATGCGTGGCCGTCGCGCAGGCGGAAACCACACAGTAGTTCGGGCCACGGGCCCCCAGCTCGATGCCGATCATGCCGGAGCAGATGTTGCCGATCAGCGAGGTGATGGTGAACGGGGAAACCTTGCGGGGGCCGCGTTCGCGCAGGGTCGCGTACTGCGTTTCAAAGGTGCTCATGCCGCCGATACCCGAACCGACGATCACGCCCACGCGGTCGGCATCCTCCTTCGTCATGTCGAGGCCGGCGTCTTTCACGGCCTGCTTGGCGGCGCAGAAACCCAGATGCGTATAGCGGTCGTTGCGGCGCGCCTCCTTGGGATCCATGTGCTGGGCGGCATCCCACCCACGCACCTCGGCGCCGATCTGCGTGGCGAAATCGGTGGGGTCAAACAGGGTCACACGATCGATGCCGCACTTGCCGGCCATCAGGCCGGCCCAAAAATCGTCCACCGTGTGGCCGATCGGGGTGATGGCACCCAGGCCGGTGACAACGACGCGGCGGGGAGAGGAAGCGTATTGATCCATAAAAGAAGGGGGGAAGTTTTCGAAAAAGAGAGTCCGTCCAAACGATCAGTCGGCGCAGGCCGGCATCGACCGAGGACAACAAAAAGGGCGTTCCACCCGTGAATTCGCAGAGGAACTCGGCAGAACGCCCAAAGCGGAAAGGTCGGAGATTAGCTCTGACCGGACTTGCCCTTGATGTAATCGACCACCTGGCCGACCGTCGTGAGCTTCTCGGCATCGGCCTCGGGAATCTCACCCTTGATCTCGTCCTTGAACTCTTCTTCGAAGGCCATGATCAACTCGACGGTGTCGAGGGAATCTGCGCCGAGATCGTCGAGGAACGAAGTCGTCGGGGTGATCTGCTCTTCATTTACGTTGAGCTGATTGACGATGATTTCCTTGACGCGTTGTTCGATGGTTTTCTGTTCAGCCATGATAGATAGAAAATAGGGTGAGTGTTGGAGGCTTCACATTGCCATGCCGCCGTCAACGGCAAAAACCTGACCGGTGATGTAACCCGCTTCCTCAGAGCAGAGGAACGCGACCATCGCCGCAATTTCCGTGGCCTCGCCAAAGCGTTTCAGCGGCACCGCATCGAGCACTTTGCCGGCCACCTCGGGGTTGTTGACGAAGTCCGTCGTCATATCGGTCTTGATGAAACCGGGGGCGACGGCGTTGACGGTGATGCTGCGCGAGGCGAACTCCTTCGCCAGCGCCTTCGTCAGGCCGATCATGCCGGCCTTGGCTGCCGAGTAGTTGGCCTGTCCGGCGTTGCCCATGATGCCGCTGACCGAGGCGATGTTGACGATGCGGCCCCAGCGCGAGCGAGTCATCGGGCGGGCGAGGTTCTTCGTCCAGTGGAAGCAGCTGGAGAGATTGGTTTCGATCACGGAGCTCCAGTCGTCCTCGCTCATGCGGAAGACGAGGCCGTCGCGAGTGATGCCGGCGTTGTTGACGAGGATGTCCACCGTCGGGTGCTCGGCGAGGATCTGCTCGCACGCCTTGGCCACCGCCGCGCCATCGGCCACATCGACCGCGAGGGCCTTGGCCTTACCGCCCGCGGCAACGATCGCCGCCGCCGTCGCACCGCAAGAATCGGCCGACTTGGAAACACAAATGACGGTGACACCCTGGCGAGCCAGCGCCTCGGCGATGGCCTTGCCGATGCCCCGGCCGGCGCCGGTGACGAGAGCAGTACGATTGGTAAACGTGAGCATGCGATTGAATGTTAAGTGCGCATGGAAAGAAACCTCCGCACCCACATGGCAACCGCAAAACTTCGACAAATTTTTGAACCCGCCCCACGCCCCCGAGCCCACCGCCCCGCAAACTCCACGCGATCCGTGAGAGCGGGCGCTTGCTTCGCCGTGGGATTTACCTCCATCGTCTTTTCATGTCCGACGAACCCATTCGCCTGCAAAAATTCCTCGCCGACGCCGGAGTCTGCTCCCGCCGCGCCGCCGAAGCCGCCATCACCAATGGCGAAGTCTGGGTCAACGGACAGGTCGCCACCCTCGGCCAGAAGATCGTACCCGGAGCCGACAAGGTCACCGTCAACGGCACGCCCATCCGGTCCGCCGAGCAACCCCGCATCACCCTCGTCGCCCATAAACCCCGCGGCCTGATCTGCTCCAACGACGACCCCCACAACCCAGAAACCGTCTTCCAACTACTCCCGCGCATCTGGGCCAAGTACCGCTTCTTCTGTGCGGGCCGCCTCGACAAGGACAGCGAGGGCCTCGTCATCCTCACCACCGACGGCGACCTCGCGCACCGGTTGATGCACCCCTCCAGCATCGTCGTGAAGCGCTACTACGTGCTCCTTGAGCAACCCTTTCCGGCCGGCCGCCTCAATGCCCTCACCAACGGCATCCTCTCCGAAGGCGACCGCCTCAAGGTCGAGTACGCCGCCCTCGTCAACCCCAAGTCCGACAAGACCTCCAAGTCCCTCGACGTCCACCTCCACCACGGCAAAAAACGCGAAATCCGCCAGCTCTTCCTGGCCCTCGGCTACGAGGTCAAACGCCTCCGCCGTTACCAGATCGGCGCCCTCCGCCTGAAGGGAATCCCGTTGCGCGGCGCGAAACAACTTTCTAGCAAAGAAATCGAATCACTCTTCCAAGCACCGCCCACGCACTACCGCGCGGCCGACTACTCTACCGATACTCATGAAGACTAAGTTTATCCTCTTCCTCGCATGGCTCGCCTCGCTGGCCAGCCTCTCCGCCGCCTCCGTCCCGGCCACCACTGCGGTCCACGCACGCCCCTCGGACAACGCCCCCGTCATCTCCTACCTCAAAGCCGGCAGCTCCCCCGTGTTCGCCACCGCCACCCCCGCCCCCGCTGGCTGGGCCGCCGTCGAGCTCGAAGGCCCCTTTGAGTCCTACATCATGCGCAAGGATCTCAACAAGAGCCTCGATCCTCGCCCAGGCGCCGAGATCCACCTCCTCCCCGATCCCGCCTCGCCCGTCCTCACCGTCGCCGAAAAAGGCGACAAAGCCGACATCACCGGCCAATTCCGCGGCAAGTGGACCCAGATCAACCTGACCAAAAAAATCGTCGGCTACATCCACGTCGGCAACTCCGCCGTCCTCGCCCCCGTCCTCACCGACACCGTGGCCCCCGCGCCCGCCGCCCCCCTCGATCCAGCTCCCGTCCCCACTTCCGCCCACGGCTTCGCCGGCCCCGGTAAACCCGCCCCCATGGTCAACCTCGGCGACGGCGGCTCTGCCTCCCTCCCCCGTGCCATCCAAGGCCGCTTCGTCTCCAGCAAGCGCCCCTTCGCCCCGCGCCGCCCCTTTGACTACCAGATCAACGACGATGCCGGCGTCCGCTACGCCTACCTCGACCTCAGCAAACTCCTCCTGACCGAAGCGCCCGAAAAGTACATCGACCGCCTCGTCATCGTCTACGGCACCGCACGCACGCTCCCAGGCACCAAGGACGTCGTCATCGAGGTTGAAACCCTCCAGCTCCGCTAAAACCGCCCCCGCCTTTTTCTCCATGGAACTCATCGACGGAAACAAAACCGCCGCCGACATCGTCGCGGAACTCAAAGCCGAAGTCGCCGCCCTGCCCGGCCGCAAGCCCTGCATCGCCCTCGTGCGCGTCGGCGACGACCCCGCCTCCGTTTCCTATGTGAAGAAAAAGGAGAAGACCGCCGCGGAGATCGGCATCGAAAGCCGCATCATCCTTCCCCCGATCTCCATCACCCAGGACGAGCTCTTCAATATCCTCGACGATCTCAATGCCGATCCCACCGTGGACGGCATCCTCGTCCAGGCCCCCCTGCCCAAGCATATCGACGAAGTCGCCGTCTTCCGCCGCGTCTCCGCCGCCAAGGACGTCGATGGCTTCAACACCATCAACCTCGGCAAAGTCGCCCAGGAAGACGACACCGGCTTCGTCGCCTGCACCCCCGCAGGCATCATGGAGCTCCTCGCCCGCAGCGGCACTGACCTCAAGGGCAAACACGTCGTCGTCCTCGGTCGCAGCCTCATCGTCGGCAAGCCCGTCGCCCTCCTCGCCCTCCAGAAAAAAACCGGCGCCAACGGCACCGTCACCATCTGCCACTCCGGCACCTCCAATCTGCCCGCGATCACCCGCCAGGCCGACGTGCTCATCGCCGCCATCGGGCGCCCCGAGTTCGTCACCGCCGACATGGTCAAGCCCGGCGCCGTCGTCATCGACGTCGGCATCAACCGCGTGCCCGATGCCTCGAAGAAAACCGGCTACCGCCTCACCGGCGACGTCCATTTCCCGAGCGTTTCCCCCCTCTGTTCGAAAATCACCCCGGTCCCCGGCGGCGTCGGCCCCATGACTGTCGCCATGCTCATGAAAAACACGGTCAAGGCCTACCACCTCGCCACCGCCTCCTGAGCCTCCTGAGATTCCTCCCAGTTACCCCTTATCCCCCATGGATGCCCCCAAACTCCTGGTCGTTGACGACCAACCCATCAACGTCCAGCTCCTCAAACGCAAACTTGAGCGCGAGGGCATCCACGTGCTCGAAGCCTACAGCGGCATTGAGGCCATCGACGTCACCCTCCGGGAAAAACCCGACCTGATCCTCCTCGACGTCATGATGCCAGACATGGACGGCATCGAGGTCTGCCAGCGCCTCCAGGCCAACGAAGACACCCGCACCATCCCGGTCATCTTCATCACCGCGCGCACCTCCAAGGAGGGCAAACTTGAGGGCCTCGGCGCCGGCGCCGTCGACTACATCACCAAGCCCATCGACCTCGACGAAACCCTCGCACGCGTCCAGACGCACCTGCGCTTCGTCTCCATCAACCGCGAACTCGCCGACCTCCAGAGCCGCCTCGCCGAATCCCGCCGCATCGCCACCATCGGCGCCGTCACCCAGGGCATCGCCCACAATCTCAACAACCTCCTCGGCATCGTCATCGGCTACCTCGACCTCGTAAAAGCCTTCTACGACAAGCCCGAACAGGTCAAAAAGAACGCCCAGCACGTCGAAGACGCCGTCCACCGCATCGTCGGCATCATCCGCCAGCTCAGCACCCTCATGGTCCGCTCGCGCCCGCCCGTCGTCCGCATGCCCCTGCAGCGCGTCCTCGAGCTTGGCGTCGCGCGCTACCAGGCCGACTACGGGATCCCCTACTCCGTCAAAATCGACAACCCCCTCGGCGATCTGCAGATCGAGACCAACGTCGAAGTCATCGAAGAGGTCATCTCCAAAGTCCTCATCAACGCGTGGGAATCCTACGACGAGCTCCCACCCACGCAGCGCCCCATCTCCATCTCCACCCAGGCCATCGAGAAAAAGGACGGCATCAAGTACGTCGAGATCCGCGTCATCGATCAGGGCCACGGCCTCGACCCCGAAATCCGCGACCAGATTTTCGAACCCTTCGTGAGCTCCAAGCACACCGTCGGTATCGGCATGGGCCTGACCGTCGCCCGCCATGCGCTCCGCAATCTCGGCGGCGAAGTCACCATGACCGACAACGGATCCTCCGGTGCCATCGCGATCCTGATGCACCCCATCGACCGCCCGCCGCGCACCGAACCCGGCGACGACGAAGCCTGACCGCCTCGCCGGCCTAGCGACCGAGCCAGCTCAACCGCTCGCGCAACCGTGCCCGGGCGCGATACAGCCGCATCTCCACGGTCTTGACCGTCGTGCCGAGCGCCGTCGCCGCGTCCGCTTGCGCCAGCCCCTCGTACACGCAAAGCACCAACGCCTCGCGCAACTCCAGCGGCAGCTCCGCCACCGCCGCGCGCACCGCCTCGGCACGCTCGGCCGTCTCGGCCTGGCCCGATGCGTCCGCCCCGCTCGCCACGGCGAAACCACCCGCCTCCGTCCAAGCCTCCAGCGAGATGGCCGGCCTGCGCCGCCACCACCGCAGCCGGTTGCGGGCAAGGTTCGCCGCGATCGCATACAACCACGGCGAAAACCGCGCCCCCGGCCGGAACCGCGCGCGATGTTGAAACACCCGCGCGAAACACTCCTGCGCCAGGTCCTCGGCCTCGTGCGCGTTTTGCACGATGCGCCCGAGGTAGCGTTTGATCGGCACCTCCCAACGCACCATCAGCTCGTTCAACGCCGCCTCGTCGCCGGCTTGCAACCGGCCCATCAGCACCTCGTCGGCGATTGGCTCCGGCGGCGGGTTCATTGGTTGAGCCGCACCGTGGGCGCCCCCTCATGCCGGTACGCAGCGACCCGCGGCAGAAATTCGCCCAGATACCTGGCGCCATCCTCCGGCGACATTTGCGACGCGACCTCCCGCAAGTGCAGCTCGATCGCCTCGCGACAGACGCGCTCGCGCGCGGCCACCCGGTCTCTCGCCGCCGCGAGCTCGCTCGCTGGACGGCCCTCGCGCTCGGCCTGCGCCACCGCGCCGCGCGCCTCCCCGATGGCCATACAATGCTCCGCGCAACGCAACGCGTACGCCGCGTGCAGCCGGCCAATCGCCGCGGCCTGCTCCGGCCTCAGATGATACTCCGCCGTCAGCCACGCGAGCGCGTCACGCTGGCGGGCCGCCGCATGCAGCGGCTCGTCGCAATGCCAGCGATAGCAGGCCAGCGCGACCGCGAGCCCGACCGCCACCAAAGCGCCCAGCGTGACCCAAAAGTTTTTCATGGCGTACCGTCCGTCGCGACCAGCCGCGAATCGATTTCGCTCAGGTAAACCTGCACCAACAGCGCACGGTCCCGGTCGGCGCGCGCATGTGCCTGCCGCATGCCGACCCAACCGCCCACCGCGACCACGGCCAGCAGCGCCAGCCCGCTGGTCAACGCGTGCCGGCGCACGTACGCCGCCCACGGCTCACGGCGCAGCGCCTCGACGCGTGCCCAGACGCCAGCCCGAAAAGAAGGATCGCGCGGCGGGTTCACCCGCCAGTCGGCAAGCGCCTCGGAAAAGGGATCATTCGTGTGATTCATCATCGTGATACCGGTCTATAACCCACCGGCCGGAAAATCCCTCAAAAAGGTGCCAGCGCAAACGCGTCCGCGATCCGTTCGCCTGATCGTGGAGCCGGGGCGCCCAAAAAAAACCCGAGGGGTAAACGCCCCGCCGGGTTAACAAAAAGCACGTATGAAAGCATTATTCACCGCGCTCCTCATCGCCGCCGCTCCCGTCTTTGCCGAGTCCGACACCCCGACGTCAGCGACACCGCCCGAGCCCTACCCGCTGCAAACCTGCCTCGTCTCCGGCGAACACCTCGGCGGCATGGGCACGCCCGTCAACTACGTCTACAAACGCGAGGGGAAGCCCGACCAACTCATCCGACTCTGCTGCCGGCACTGCCTGAGTGTCTTCCTGGGCAACCCGGAAAAATACCTCGCCAAGCTCGAAGCCGCCAAACGCCCGACGGCGCCCGCCCCTGGCGACGAGAAACAACCCGAAGGACACGCGCACTGATCGCATGCACCGCATCGCCGCATTACTGCTCGCGTTGACCGCGCCGTTGGTGGCCGGGACTCTCACTCTCGACCGCTACCTGGCCGATGTCCGCGCCGCCAACCCCGAGCTGCACGCCGCCACCGCGCGGGCCGTAGCGGCGGAGGCGCGCATCGCCCAGGCCCGCGCGTGGGCCGACCCCGTCGCCTCGCTGGAGCTCATGCGCAAAGACACCGAGCTCTTCGGCTACGACGAAGTGCAGGTGGGCGTCACGCAGATGCTCCCGCTCTCCCGCCAGCGCAGCGCGCGCACCGCCACCGCACGCGCGGCCTCCGATCTCGCCAAAGCCGAATCTCGCGCGCTGGCCTCCGACCTGACCATCCGCGCCAGCCGCGCCTATTTCACACTCGCCACCGCACGCACCGAGCTGGAGCTCACGCGCAGTTTCCGCCCGATCCTCGCCCACGCCGCCGATGCCGCACGCGCGCGGCTCGCCGACGGCTCAGGCGATGTGGCGTCCGTGTTACTCGCCGAGACGGAGAGCGCCAAACTCCAGCAGCAGGAGATCGAAAACCTCCGCGCCATCGCCGACGCCGAGTCGGCCTTCAACGCACTCCGGCACCAACCACCCGCCGCGCCGGTCGACGCGCTCGACGAAAATCCGCCGGCGACACCCGCCATGCCCGCATCGCTCGAAGCCGCCCTGGAGCAGGCGCTGGCGCATCGCCCCGAGTTGCAGGCGGCCGAAGCGCAAATCGCCCTCGCCTCGCGCCAGGCCGAGCAATCGCGCGCCTGGGCTCCCGACCCGGAGCTCATGATCAAGCTCAGGCACATGAACGGCATGAACCGCGCCGTCACGAGTTTCGACACCGGC
>MWDT01000060.1 GCA_002070825.1 Verrucomicrobia bacterium ADurb.Bin122 | reverse complement strand
GGGTACCGACACGCTGACGGTGCTGAATCCGACGGCCGCGATGCAGGGGCAGCGTTACCGCTGTGTGATTTCGGATGCCAGCGGCAACTCCTTTGCGAGCGTGGGTGCCCCGCTGTCGGTGCAATGGAGCCAGTTTGCGGCGCTGTCGGCGCGCGCATCATCCGGGCCCGGTGACCAGACTCTGATCCTCGGATTTGCGTTCTCCGGCGGAGGCAAAGCGATGTTGTTGCGCGGTGTCGGCCCGGGGCTCTCGGGCGCCGTGCCCCATGGCTACATGGCGGATCCGCAGCTGCGTGTGTTTAGCCGCGAAGGAGTGGAAGTGGCGAACAACGACAACTGGTCCGGTGGTGCCGGTCTCCGCGAGGCGTTTGCGCGTACGGGAGCGGGGACGCTCGATCCGGCTTCGCGCGATGCCGCCTTGTTGCAGGCGCTGACCGAGGCCCTCTACACCGCCCATGTCAGCGATGTAAACGGGACCACCGGCGTGGCGCTGGCGGAGGCCTACGATGCGGATTTCGCCGAAAAAACTCGCCGACTGACGGCGTTGTCGGTGCGCACTCAGGTGGGGCTGGACGATGCCTGCGTGATCGCGGGCCTTGTGATCGCGGGCGATGCGCCCAAGCGCGTGATCGTGCGCGGCGTGGGCCCTGGCGTCGCCGATTCGGTGGCCGGCCATCTCGTCGATCCGTACCTGCACGTGCGGCAGCTCGATGCCTCCACAGGCGAGTGGTCACTGGTAGGCGAAAACGACGACTGGGATGGTACCGCGCAGACGGCGGCGCTCTTTGAGTCGGCAGGCATGGGCGCGCTTGCGAGTGGTTCGAAGGATGCGGCGCTGGTGCTGACACTGGAGCCCGGGATTTACACGATTGAGGTGACGGGCGTGGAGCGCACGACTGGCGTGGCGCTGGTCGAGATCTACGAGGCTCCGTGATCCGGCCCCATCAGTTTGGTTGATTGAAAACGCCCGGCGCGATGCCGGGCGTTTTTGCGGACACGGGCGGCGGGTTGCGTTGGGTAAGAAGCTGAGTTGCCTGTCTCGAAACGCGCGCGGTGGGGCAGACATGCCGGCCGCGCGTCACCAGTTGTCCATCGCTAATCCCTGTAATCATGAAACTGATCCAATCCGGTCTTCGCAGCGTTGTTGTCGTGAGTATGGCCGCCAGCCTGTTCGTTGGGGCTGGCTGTGCGAAAAAAGAAGAGGCCCCTCCTGCGCCCACGCCCACACAGGTGCCCGAGCCCAAGCGCGAACAGACTGCACCGGTCGCGCCCGTGGCTCCGACCGAGCCGAAAGCGGCTGCCGTCGTGGCAGCGCAGCAATCGGTCGCCGAGGCTGTGGCTCAGCCGGCGCCCGTCGTACCGGAGCCCGCGGCGGTGCCCGCAGGTGATCTCGTTGGAAAACTGGCCGGCGTGCAGGCCCCGACCGGCGACTTGCTCACCCGTTATTCGGGCGAGCTGTCCATGCTCAAGTCGGGTGTGCTGGCGGTGAAGGGCTATGTCGATCAACACCCCGAGGTGCTGCCGGCATCGGCCAAGGCAAAATACCAGGAGCTCAATGCGCTGATGCCGGAGCTGACTTCGTTGGTGCAGTCGTTGAAGGAGGCGAAGGGTGCGGATCTCGTCACGCTGGCGCCCAAGCTCGGGACGAGTTTCACGAGGGCTAAAACCCTCTACACGGAAGTGCGCGCCCTGCTACCCGAAAAACTCTGAGTGAAGTGTCGCGCTTGCTTGCGCCGCAGGTCCCGCGTGGGACCTGCGGTTTTTGACATCTGAGTCGGCCGCGCACGCGGAGGCGTCGTTGCGAATGGCACTGGCGGGCTGGACGCGTTTTCCAGGCATAAAAAACGCCGCGTGTGAAGACGCGGCGTAAGGGGCGTGGCGCCTAGCGTTGTGGCGCGGTCTTTTCCTTCGATTTGTCCTTGGGCTTGGTCTTGGAGGTGCCTGGCTCCTGCTGCTGCGTAGTATGGTAGGCGCCTTTGCTCGGGAAAAATTCGGCGAGGGGCTCAATAACGGGCGTCATGAACTCGGGCTCGTTGCGCTCGTAGATCCAGTTGAACCCGATGATCGCGCAGATGAGGAAGATGATCACGCTGAGCCAGATTTTGTTCATCTGATGGATAAACCTCCAGATGACGACGGCTGCGATGATGACGCCGAGGAAGATGCCGACGTTGATCCAGAATTTGGTGGGGAGATTCTGGAGCTTTTCGAGTGTCGCACTTGCAATAAGTAGTAACATGAAGGACATGATGGAGAACTGTTGCACCGGGGGCCAGCGGAAATCGGCGGTCGATGGAGGCGTCAGCCGGCGAGCAGCCACTGGACGCTTCGCCGGGCGGCTTCGCCGAGAAAGGCGAAATAGCCAAAGCCGGAGAGAAACACGGCGTAGGCGAGGGTGATGCAGAGACCGTCGCGTGTGGCGAGTCCGTTGGCCATGAGAAGGACGACCCAGGCGGGGAATGTGTTGGTGAGCGGAATGGGGAGAGGGAGGAGTAGCACGAGGGCGGCTAGTGAGATGGCCAGTGCGTGGAGGGATCGGAGCAGGCTGGTGTCGGTGAGGGCCAGCCAGCGGGGTCTGAGGAAGCGCTCGAGCCCGGCAAGCACCCAGGCGGTGAGTCGGAGCACCTTGCCGAAAAAACCTGTGGGAATGGCTCGCACGGTCATGCGGCGTGGGAGCCATAGGGGTCGTTTGCGGGCGAGTTGCAGGGCGATGAGGAAGATGCCGAGCCCGAAGGGGGCGGAGAGGCCTGGGAGCGGGAGCGGCGTGAGAAAGGGCAGGCAGAGGAGAGTGAGCGCGAGGGTGTGCGAACGCGTGCCGAGGGCGGAGATGACTTCGGCGAAGGTGACGGGTTTCGTCTCCAACCGGGCGATGAGGGCCCGGAGCAGCGCGGAGGCCTTGGGGGGGGCGCTGGATTGGGGTGCTCGGCGGGGCATGGGCGCAGTGTAGTGTGGGCCGACGAAGGGCGCAAATGCGTCTCCGGCCCAGAGTGTATCTGGGGCGCTTAGCGGAAGAGGGGCATCATCCGCATTTCCCATACTTCGAAAGCTTGGGGTGGGACGGCGCCGAACTTGTAGGGGAGCAGGCCGTAACGGTGGCAGTAGAAGCCGGCGCCGAAGTCGAGTTGCATCGTAGCGAGCCAGCGGCAGGCCGGGCGCTCGATTCGTGCGACTTGGGCAAACCAGTCCGGGGTGAGGCGGCGTACGGAGGAGTTGTGTAATGGGAGGATCACGTGGTCGCCGAGGTGGGCGGGCGCCATGGCGATGTCGAAGGGCTGGGCGCCGTGCTGCTCCATGTAGTATTGGAACCCCCAGTGTCCTTGAAACCAAAGTGTGCTGTGGCGTGCGGGGCGGTACTGCGCCGCCAGTTCTGCGGCGGCGGCTCGCGTGCTGTTCGCAAAGGCGGTGTCGGCCCAGACGACGGCGGCGCCGAGGGCGGCCGCGGGGCCGACCGGCCAGAGCGTGCGCAGGGCGATCGGCATCGGACGCCGCTCCAGCTGGCGGACGAGTAGGATCGCCACGGCGGGCGCGAGCGGGAGGATCGAGCGTCCGTTGACGGTCCAGTTGATGGTCCCAGTGAATACGAGAGTGCCGAGCGTCCACAGTGCGAGGAGTGTGGAGTGGCGGTCGCGGCAGCGCACCCAGTCGTGGACGACGAGTGCGAGGATGCCGAGCCCGGCAGAGACGAAGAGGGCGATCTGGGCGATTTCGCCCCATGAGCGCTGGCTCAGGATGGGGAGGTGGGCGAGTGTCACTCCGAGGATGGTGGTGCCGGCGAGCGCGATGGGCACCCAGCGCCAGTGCCAAAGCCGGTGCCAGAAAAAGATCAGCGCGACGATGCCGCCTCCGGCGAAGGTCATGGTGCTGAGGATCGATTCCCAGACCATCATCTGGGTGCGGTGCTCTCCGGCGTAGTTGGCCGCTTGAGAAATCATGCGGATGCCGTAGCGGGCTCCCGTGGTCCAGTCGTAGGCGGCGAGGGTGGCCAGCGGGAGGAACAGCCAGAGGGCCGGCCAGCAGCGCCACCGTTTTTTCATGACGGTGTAGGCGAGAAGGAGGGGGATAAGGGCGGCGCCAAAGTATTTGGTCAACGCGGCCAGGGCGACGAGTCCGGCGGCGGAGGCGAGGCGGAGGTGGCTGTCGCGCTCGATGCCGCGGGTCCACAGGACGACGGCCCAGAGCCAGAGCGCGAGCATCGAGACATCGCACATCAGAGTCGTGGCGGAGACCCAAAACACGGGCGAGACTAGCATGATGACTGCGGCCGCACTGGGGTGCGCGCAGAAATCCCGGGCGAGGGCATAGGTGCCGAGGACGGCGAGGACGGCGGGCAGGAGAAATGCGAGGTGCAGGGGCACCTCACCCCATCCGAGTAGCGTGCCGGCGGCCGCGAGGTAATAGCAGGCAAGCGGTGGGTTTTGGGTGACGACTGAGAGCGGTTCGTCGATGCCGTTCCAGTTGACGACGATTCCAAATGGATCGGCGGGGTGCCCGACGATGTGCTGTGCGGAGCGGATGAAGAGGTAGTCGTCGACGTGGACGGCTTTGTTGAGAAAGGGCGCCAGGCAGAGGAGCGTCGCGAGGATGAGGAACAGGTGGGTATGGCGAGCGGGCGCGGCAGAGCTGGATGCGGACGGGGACACGTGGGTGGCGAGGTTGCGGTTCGTGGCGGCTTGATGGGCCGCGCGAATCATGCGGAGAGCCCGGGCGGTCGCGCAAGTCCGGCGTGGCGCTGGCGCGTGTGCAGTCGTGACGGCGGCTTAGCGCCGGCGGAGCGAGCACAGCTCCCGGCTGATCCAGTGGGTGGTCTGCGCCACGGAGGAGAGGGTGGCGACGAGCTCGCCCTCCTCCAGCGGGAGTGAGACGCCGCGGTCGTGGAGGATATGCCAGACCGGGTGGTCCTTGTTTTCAAAGTGTTTGAATATCTCCTTTCGCAACGTCTCGGTGGGGGCGGCGGCGGCGTGCGCAAAGAGGTTGGCCATGTGGACGACCGCGAGGGTGATGGCGTGCTCGGGATTGTCGGTTTCGAAATTATCGGGGGTGGTGTGCAGCGAGGCGGTGTCGCGGAGGAGCTGGTCTGCGCTGGCGAGTTCGAGGAGGCGTTTCCCGGCGGTTTGATGGTCCACGCCGAAGATGGCGACTTCGCCCTGCTCCTGAGTCGAGCCGTCGGATTGGGTGAGGCTGAGGGCGATGGCGTACAGGCCGGGCTCTCCGACCGCGAAAAGCCATTTGCCGATGTCGTGGACGAGTCCGCTGGCGGCGAGGAGGTGTGGGTTGGAGAGCCGGAGGAGGCGGCCGGTCTCGAAGGCAAGAAGGGCGACGGAAATGGCGTGGGTGAAGAGTGGCTCGATATCGATCACGCAGGAGGGGCTGAGAGATTCGGCAACCCGACCGGCGGCCCACAGCGTGGTGGTTTTTGAGATGCCCTGGCGTTCGATGAAAAGGCGCGCGGAGCTCGCGGTGATGACGGCATCGCCGAGCGGGTCGATGTGGTCGAGGATGCGCTTGTAACACGCGGCGAAGTGGGGCTGCGCGACGAGGTCGGCGGCGAGCGTGTCGATCGCCAGGTCGGGGGCGCGCTGGATCTGCCGGGCGGCCTCCAGGAGGGTGGAGATCGGGGCCTCTTTGATGAGCTGCTGGCTGAGCTGGTCAAGCTCGTCGGACGTGATGAACGGGATGCCGCGCAGACGGGTGAAATGGGGGCCGAGACGCCAGATCGGCGTGGCGGCCACACGGCGGCAGTAGTCGATGCTGATCGAGGCGGGCGGCCCCGCCATCGGTTTGATCTTGGGCTCAGGCGCGGTGTCGGCCGGGGCATGAAATGGCGCGATCGCGTCCTCCATGCTCAGGCTGCCCATCGCGCGTTTGCGCAGGATGCCGAGGAGCGGCTCGATGACGCGCAACGCGGCCGCGGCGCGCACGTGTTCCTCGTTGCGGATGGCCTCCATGGCGGCGTCGACGATCACGCTGAAGATGCGGATACCGAGCGGGGCGCTGCGGAGTTTGATGTTTTCTAGCTGCGCGTGCAGCATGGGATCGTTGACCGAGGTCAGGCGGCGGCGGATGTCCTGGAGGCTTTGCTCGATCAGGGGGCGGCGGTATTGAGCAGCCCGCAATAATCGGTCGGCGTCACCTTCAGGCGGGCGCAGACCTCGCTTATGTTTTCGAGCAGGCCCGCGGCCCAGCCGGTTTTGAGTGCGCGGGCGACCTCCTCCAGGACGACCTCCCCGCGATAGGGTTTCACACGGAGGTTTTGCACGCCAAGCTCGACGTAGCGGACGAGCAGGCTGCGCTCGGTGTGGGCGGTATAGACGACGACGGGGATGCCGCGGAAGATCGGGTCCATGCGCAGCTCACGCAGGAAATCCCAGCCCCACTCGTTGCCCAGCTGGCTGTCGAGGATGACGAGGTCGACG
Organism: Verrucomicrobia bacterium ADurb.Bin122; assembly: GCA_002070825.1. GTDB lineage: Bacteria > Verrucomicrobiota > Verrucomicrobiia > Opitutales > Opitutaceae > MWDT01. Next base: position 3,166 of record MWDT01000060.1, on the reverse strand, counting down.
AGGATGTGTTGCCGCAGGAGTGTGCCGGCCTCCATCAGGTTGGTCGCCGTGAGCGCCTCGTGGCCTGCGTTGCGCAGGACTTTGGTGAGGATCTTTTGAGAGACGCGATCGTCTTCGACAATCAGGACAATGGCCATGGGGGGAGTGGGCGCCGGTTGGGGACGGAGCAGTGGGGGTTGCCGTTTATCCCGAGGGCGCCCGATGCAGGCAAGCTTGCAGTGGCGGGGCCGGCTCGCCGTGCCGTGGCCTGGCTAGACGCCGCGCTTGTTTCCCCAGAGCTCGATGTGCAGGCGGTGGGCGTAGCGGTAGCCGCGGGTCTTGCAGAGCTCGGGCAGCCAGGTGGCACGCTGGCGCATCGTGTCGAGCGTGCGGGCCTCCGGCATCAGCAGCACCTGGTGGCGGGGAATCTCGCGGCCGAGTTTTTTCAACATGCCCTCCAGCTCGTCCACGTCGGTCGGCGATGAGACGACAAATTTAAACTGGTACGGGTAGCGCTCGATCCACTGGCGGATGACGTCGGGCTGCCAGCGCGTGGCCTCGTGGCGTTTGTGCCAGACGGCGTGTTCGACGGCGTTGGGTGCGGAGTTGAGCAGTTTCGGCGAGAGCGACGCGAGGTCGCACGCGATGCCTTCGGGTGCGACCGTCCCGGCTGTCTCGATGGTGATATGGTAGCCGAGGAGTTTCAGCTCGGCGGCGAGTTCGCGGATGCCGGCGGCGATCATCGGCTCGCCGCCCGTGAGTACGACGTGCTCCGTCGGGTGGCGGTCGATCTCGGCGATGAGTTCGTCGATGCTCCGATTTTTCCCTTCAGGATTCCACGAGGCGTAGGGCGTGTCGCACCAGGCGCAGCGCAGGTTGCACCCGCTGGTGCGGATGAAGACCGACGGCACGCCAACCAGCGAACCTTCCCCTTGGAGCGAGTAGAAAACTTCGGAGATCAGCATGGGCAGACGAAGAGTGAAGGGGGAGGGGTGAAAAGTGAAATGAGACGGAAAACTTTGTGAGGTGTTCGGCGGCGGGCGTGTTTCACCCTTCAATTTTCACTCTTCGGTTTTTCAGGTAGCGGGCCGGTGGTTTCGTAGATCGTGGGGTCGGGAAGACCGGCGGAGAGAAACGCCTCGCGGCGCTCGACGCAGGTGCCGCAGCGGCCGCAGTGGATGTCGCCGCCGCGGTAGCACGACCAGGTGCGCGAGAAATCCACGCCGAGGGCCGCGCCGCGCGCGGCGATGCCGCCCTTGTTGAGATCGATGAATGGGCGCAGGAGCTGGATGCCGGCGTAGGTGCCGGTGCGCATGGTGTCGGCCATGGCGCGCATGAATTCCTCGCGGCAGTCCGGGTAGATGGCGTGGTCGCCGTGGTGCGCGGCGATGACGAGCCCCTCGGCGCCGATGCTCTCGGCGAAGCCCGTGGCGACGGAGAGCATGATGGCGTTGCGGAAGGGGACGACGGTGAGCTTCATGTTCTCCGCGGCGTAGTGGCCGTCGGGGATGTCGCCGCCGCCGGTGAGCAGGTTGGAGGCGAGCAGGCCGTTCATGAAGCCCAGGGAAACGGTCTCGTGGCGCAGGCCGAGCGCGCGGGCATGCTCGGCGGCGAAGGGGATCTCGCGGTGGTTGTGCTTGGAGCCGTAATCGAAGCTGATCGCGGCCGCGACGGTGTGCTCGCGATGCGCCCAGTAGAGCGCCGTCACGGAATCCATCCCTCCGGAGCAGAGAACGACGACCTTCATGCGCGTTTGTTAGTGGACGAGGGCCGGGCGGAGGTCACGGCGGAAAATCGGGGCGCGTGCGCGCAGCGGGATTGCGCTTGAGGCTGGCGGGGCGGCTCCCAAGTTGGGCGGGCGTGAAGCGCCTGCTCCGTTCGCTCAATCCGCTCGGCACGGTCTGGCTCCTCCTGCGCTGGACGGCGCTGGCGGCGCCGGTGGGCGTGTTGTCGGGCTCGGCGAGCGCGCTGTTTTTGTGGTCGCTCGATGAGGCGACGCAACTGCGCTGGCAACACGGCTGGCTGCTGTGGCTGTTGCCCGTATCGGGCTTCGTGGTCGGCTGGGTGTACCACCGGCACGGGCGCGGCTCGGAGGGCGGAAACAATCTTTTGATCGATCAGATCCATGCGCCGGGCGGAGGCGTGCCGGTGCGCATGGCGCCGCTGGTGCTGGGCGGCACGTTGCTCACGCATCTGTGCGGCGGCTCGGCCGGCCGCGAGGGCACGGCGGTGCAGATGGGCGGAAGTCTGGCGAGTCTGCTCGGGCGGATGTTGCGCGTGAGTCAGGAGCACTGGCGGGTGTTGCTCATGTCGGGCGTCGCGGCGGGCTTCGGCTCGGTCTTTGGTACGCCGCTGGCGGGCGCGGTGTTTGCGATGGAGGTGCTCGTCGTCGGGCGGATGCAGTATCAGGCGCTCATCCCGGTGCTGGTCGCGAGTCTGGTGGGCGACGCCACGTGCTCGGCGTGGGGCGCGCACCACACGGTTTACCATATCGCCATCGCGCCGGGCGCCGGTGCGCATGCGGCGCTCGACGGCTGGCTGCTCGCAAAGGTAGTCGGCGCGGCCGCGCTGTTCGGGTTGGCGAGTTGGTGTTTTGCGGAGCTGACGCACGGGTTGCAGGCGCTCTACCGGCGGCTCATCCCGTACGCGCCGCTGCGACCGGTGGCGGGCGGTGTGGCGGTGATCGCGCTGGTTTATCTGCTCGGCACGCGCGACTACCTCGGGCTCGGTGTGTACGGGCAGACGCCGGAGTCGGTCTCGATTTTGTCGGCGTTTACGGCGGGCGGGGCGACGCCGTGGAGCTGGCTCTGGAAACTTCTCTTCACGGCGGTGACGCTCGCGGCGGGCTTCAAGGGCGGCGAGGTCACGCCGTTGTTTTTCGTGGGAGCCACGCTGGGCAACGTGCTCGGCACGCTGGCGGGCGCGCCGGTCGATTTGTTTGCCGGGCTGGGCTTCGTGGCGGTGTTTGCCGGGGCGACCAACACGCCGCTGGCGTGCACGCTCATGGGCATCGAGCTTTTCGGCGGGCACTACGCGGTCTATTTCGCGGTGGCGTGCTTCGTGGCGTATTTTTGCAGCGGCCACACGGGCATCTATCTGGCGCAGCGCATCGGCGTGGCGAAACACACGCCGGCTGCGGGCGACGGTCGCACTACGCTGCGTCAGTTGCGCGAGCGGAGGTGAGGTG
>MWDT01000059.1 GCA_002070825.1 Verrucomicrobia bacterium ADurb.Bin122 | reverse complement strand
GGCCAACCGCTCCGGCGTGAAGGTGATCGAGACCGAGAAACTCGCCTTCTCCTACCCCGACGGGAAACCGCTCGTGCGCGAGCTCACCACCACGATCCTGCGCGGCGACAAGATCGGCCTGATCGGCCCCAACGGCGCCGGCAAGACCACCCTCATCAAGCTCCTGCTCGGGCAGCTCGCCCCCACCGCCGGCACCGTCAAACACGGCACCAATCTTGAGATCGTCTACTTCGACCAGCTCCGCTCGCAGATCAACGACGACCGCAGCGTGGCCGACAACATCGCCAACGGCGCCGAGACGGTGACCATCGACGGCAAGTCGAAGCACGTCATCTCGTACCTCCAGGACTTCCTCTTCTCGCCGGACCGCGCCCGCACCCCCGCCCGCGTGCTCTCCGGCGGCGAGCGCAACCGCCTGCTGCTGGCCCGACTTTTCACCAAGCCCGCCAACGTCCTCGTGCTCGACGAACCGACCAACGACCTCGATGTCGAAACGCTCGACCTGCTCGAAGACCTGCTCGTCGAGTACCAGGGCACGCTCCTGCTCGTGAGCCACGACCGCGAGTTTCTCGACAACGTCGTCACCAGCACACTCGTCTTCGAAGGCGACGGACAACTTTCCGAATATGTCGGCGGCTACACCGACTGGGTGGCCCAGGGCGGACGCGTGAAACCCACCGAGCCCGTCGCCGCCGCCAAACCGGCGCCGGCCCCCGCCGCGCCCAAGCCCAAGCAAACCAAGTCGCGCAAGATCACGCAAAAGGAGCTGCGCGAGCTGGAGGCGCTGCCCAAACGCATCGAGGAGCTGGAGACCGCGCAGGCGGAGATCACGACCAAGCTCGCCGACCCGGCGTTTTACCAAAGCGCGCCGGCGGAGGTGCCCGTGGCCAAGCAGCGCCTCGAAGCGATCGAGCAGGAAGTCGCCACGGCGTTCGCGCGCTGGGAAGAGCTCGAAGCACTGCGCATCGCCAGCGCCTGAGCGGCGGCGGCGCGAAAAATCGCCCGTGCGCCAGCGCCGCGTGGGCGCTTCGTGGATTGACGCGTGAACGCCTCGATTGCATACACCTAGCCCACTCAGCACGCCCGGCCCTCGCGCCGGGCGGCGCAGTTTTCCCCACTCACACTCCGCGCTTCCACCATGTCGCTGTTCTTCATCTCTGCCGCGCTCCTGATCGCCGGCTACTTCACGTATGGCGTGTTCGTCGACCGCCTCTTCAAGCCCGACGCCAACCGGCTGACGCCCGCCTACGCGCACACCGACGGCGTGGACTTCGTGCCGATGAAGTGGCCCAACATCTTCCTGATCCAGTTGCTCAACATCGCCGGCCTCGGGCCGATCTTCGGCGCACTGGCCGGCGCGCTCTGGGGACCGGCGGCGTTTATCTGGATCGTCTTCGGCTGCCTACTCGGCGGCGCCACGCACGACTACCTCAGCGGCATGATCTCGCTGCGCAACAAAGGCGCGAGCAGCGCGGAGATCACGGGCTTCTACCTCGGGCCGACCATGAAGAACCTCACGCGGCTCTTCACCCTCATGTTGATGGTGCTCGTCGGCGCGGTCTTCGTGACCGGCCCGGCCAAGCTGCTGGCCGACCTCACGCCCGCCTATCTGGATTTCAACTTCTGGATGATCGCCATCTTCATCTACTACGTCCTGGCGACGCTGCTGCCCATCGATCAGTTGATCGGCCGCATCTACCCGGTCTTCGGCTTGGTGCTGGTGATCATGGCCGTGGGCATCGTCTGGGGGCTGGTGGCGGGCGGCTACACGCTGCCGGCGCTGACGCTGGAAAACATCCACCCGAAGGGCCTGCCCGTCTGGCCGCTCATGTTCATCTCCATCGCCTGCGGCGCGATCAGCGGCTTCCACGCCACGCAGTCGCCGATGATGGCCCGCTGCATTAAAAACGAGCGCCAGGGGCGCCGCATTTTCTACGGTTCGATGGTCGCCGAAGGCCTCATCGCCCTGATCTGGGCGGCGGCGGGCATGGCGTTTTACCACGGCACGCCCGGACTGGCCGACGCCATGAAGGCCAGCGGCCCCGGCGGTGTCGTCCACACCATCTCCATCAGCCTGCTCGGCAAAGTGGGCGGCGCGCTCGCCATCCTCGGCGTGATCGCCTGCCCCATCACCACCGGCGACACGGCATTCCGCGGCGCCCGCCTGATGGTCGCTGACATCTTCAAGGCCGACCAGAAACCGCTTCTCAAGCGCCTCTACCTCGCCGCGCCGCTCTTCATCGTCGGCGGCATCCTCACGCAGATGAACTTCGACATCATCTGGCGCTACTTCGCCTGGGCCAACCAGACGCTTGCCGTCATCACCCTCTGGGCCTGCGCGGTGTACCTCGTCCGTTGCAAAAAACTTCACTGGGTGGCGAGCCTCCCGGCGACGTTCATGACGGCCGTCTCGATCACCTACCTGCTGCAGGCTCCGGAAGGGTTTCGCATCCCGGTCTCGATCGCGTACCCACTCGGAGCGGCCATGTCGGTTGCCGTGCTCGGCGTGTTCCTCGCAATCATCTTCCCCAAGAACCACGGACTGCCGGTGGACATCACCGACACGCGAAAAGCCTGAGCGCCACCGGGCGCTCAGAAGTTCGGCTCGGCGATCAGGTAGTTTCCGTTCTTCAAGTCGTAGATCAGACTGTCCTCGGAAAACACCTGCCAGCCGACCGCCTGGAGCTCGCGCCGCAACTGCCCCCAGTGCGCGCGGGTGACATCCACCGTCACCCGCCGGTAATCGTCGCCACGCCAGTCCTCGCACAGCGGGCCGACATAAACCGTGGCGCCGTGCCGCGAGCCGATCGCGTCGAGCTGATCGGCGAGTTCCTGAGCCTGGGCCGTGGGATATTGCGTAATCATTGTGTAAGGGGCCCGGAGCAGCCGGCCCGAAGTCGCCACCATCGCGGGGCGCCGTACAGGCCCATGCAGGCGGACAGACGGGGAATGGAAAGCCCCCCGCGCGATTTCGCCAAGCTATAAGGCGTCGCAAACGTCTGGCACCGGCGCAGCCACCCTGAAAATGCCTGTGGGGCACGGTGCAAAAAACCGTGAATCTTCGCCGCGAAAAAAGCGCGCTCCGACTGGGACAAACGCCACCCGCCGTGCACCGCACGAAACGCCCTTTCATTGCCGGGCCGGACGCGTAATGAATCGGGACGCCATGCCCACCCAGCCGTCCCTGCCTCGCCCCACCCCGCCGCCCGCCGCCTCGTACGCCAACACCCCGTACACGCCGGCAGGCGCCGCGCCCGGCAGCGCACGCCCGGCGCCATGCTACTCCACGACCATGGAGTCGATCTTCCACCAGATGCGCGCGGCCAGCCGGCAGGACCAAAACCCGGACTACAGCCAGCGCCGCCGCCGGCTCGACGCCCTGCACCGCCTGCTGATGGAAAACCGCAAGGCGCTCACGGATGCCGTCGCGCAGGATTTCGGCCAGCGCAGCGCAGAGGAGACGCAGCTGCTCGAACTGTTCACCTGCCAGCAAAGCGTGCGCCACGCGCGCCGGCACCTGCGCAAATGGATGAGGCCGGAGCGCCGCGGCATATCGATCTGGTTTCGCCCCGCGCGCGCCGAGGTGCGCCCGCAACCGCTGGGCTGCGTGGGCATCGTCGCCCCGTGGAATTATCCGATCCTGCTCACCGTCGCGCCACTCGTCGCCGCGCTGGCCGCCGGCAACCGCGCGATGGTGAAAATGTCGGAGTTGGCGCCGGCGACCGCGCAGCTTTTTGCCGAGCTCGTCGGCCGCTATTTCGGTGCCGACGAGGTGAGCATCGTCGAGGGCGGCGCGGAAACGGCGCAGGCTTTCGTGCGGCTGCCCTTCGACCACCTGCTCTACACCGGCTCCACACGCGTCGCCCGCCTCGTACTCCGTGAGACCGCCGAGCTGCTCACGCCTGTCACACTGGAGCTCGGAGGAAAATCGCCCGTGATCGTGACGCCGGGCTTCCCGATGGCCAAGGCCGCCGAACGCGTGATGATCGGCAAATGTTTCAACGCGGGGCAAACCTGCGTGGCGCCCGACTACGTCCTCGTGCCCGAGGGCATGGAGGAGGGCTTTGCCGCCGCCTGCCGCGCCGCCGTCGAGGCCAGCTACCCACGCATCAACATCAACCTCGACTACACCGCGATCATCGACGACGCGCACTTCCAGCGCCTGATCGACTGCGTGGCCGACGCCAAAAAGAAGGGCGCAACCGTCGTGACGCTGGCCGACAAGGCGGTGACCGATCCCAGCCGCCGCATCTTCCCGCCGGTCGCCCTACTCGGGTGCAACGCCAGCATGCGCGTGATGCAGGAGGAGATTTTCGGGCCCATCCTTCCGATCCTGCCGTACCGCGAGCTCGGCGACGCGCTCGCACAGATCAACAGCCGGGAGCGTCCGCTGGCGCTGTACCTCTTCGACACGGATCGCCAGCGCATCGACCACGTGCTCGACCAGACGGTGAGCGGCGGCGTGACGATCAACGACACGCTCTTTCACGCCGCGCAGGACAACCTGCCGTTTGGCGGCGTGGGCGCCAGCGGCACGGGCCAGTACCACGGGCGCGAAGGCTTCCTCACGTTCAGCAAACTCAAGCCCGTCTTCCGGCAATCGCGATTCAACGGCGCGGGCCTGCTCCAGCCGCCGTACGGCATCCGGTTTAAACAGATGCTGCGTTTCCTGATGCGGTGAGGCAGCCTCGTGCCGGCATCCGGCAAACGCTGTGACTCGGGCAAAAAAAGGGCGCCCGATAGAGGGCGCCCTTGGAAAACGATGCGAAGAAGGCCGCGGCTTATTTACGCAGCGTGGCGCAGAAGCGGGCCAGGCGCTCGACACCCTTCTTGATGATCTCGTCGCTGGTCGCGTAGCTGAGGCGCATATAGCCCTCGGCACCGAAAGCGGAGCCGGGCACCACCGCGACCTTTTCCTGTTCGAGCAGCTTGGAGCAGAACTCCGTGTCGCTCATGCCAAACTTCGAGATGTTGGGGAACAGGTAGAACGCGCCCTGGGCGAGCAGACAGGAGATGCCAGGGATCTTGTTGAGCTCGGCGTGGAGGAATTTGCGACGGCGGTCGAAGGCCACGAGCATCGCCTGGAGCGAGGCCTTGGTCTTCTCCTTTTCCTTCAGCGCGGCGAGGGCGCCGTACTGGGCGAAGGTGGTCGCGTTGGACGACATCTGGCTCTGGAGCTCGGCGGCAGCCTTGGCGATGGGAGCCGGAGCGACCAGCGTGCCCAGGCGCCAGCCGGTCATCGCGTAGGGCTTGGAGAAGCCGGAGACGATGATCGTGCGCGCCTCGACGTCCTTGCCGAAGGTGGCCGGGGCGACGTGTTGCACACCATCATAGACGAGATGTTCGTAGATCTCGTCGGACATGATGTAGAGGTTGTGCTTCATCGCGACGGCCACGATGGCCTCCATCTCGGCGCGGGTGTACACGGCGCCGGTCGGGTTGGAGGGCGAGGTCAGGATGAGAAGCTTGGTCTTGGGCGTGATGGCCGCCTCGAGTTGCGCGGGAGTCAGGCGGAAGCCCGTGGAGTCGTCGGCGAGGACGAACTTCGGGGTCGCGCCGGCGAGTTTCACCATCTCAGGGTAGCTCACCCAGTACGGAGCCGGGATGATGACCTCGTCGCCCGGAGAGCAGACGGAGAGCACCCCGAGGTAGCAGGAGAACTTGCCACCGGGGCTGACGACGACCTGCGACGGAGCGACCTTCAGACCGTAGTCGGCAGCGTACTTGTCGGCGATGGCCTGACGGAGCGGCTCGATGCCGGGAGTGGGCGCATATTTCGTTTTGCCCGCCTTCAGCGCGGCGATGCACGCCTCTTTGATGTGGTCGGGCGTGTCGAAGTCAGGTTCACCAGCAGCGAAACCGCAGACGTCTTCGCCAGCGGCAAGAAGGGCTTTGGCCTTCGCGTCGATCGCGAGCGTCGGCGATGGCGAAACATTGCGGGCCCAGGTGGATAACGGCGCAGGGAGGTTGTTCATAGGCAAAACGAGTCGAGGGAATGGACCCAGCGTCCAAAAAGCAAGCCGCCGCTCAGGCGAGCGGCGGCTTTTTGCAAAAATAAACTGGCCGTCGGCGACGGCTTATTTGCGGCGGGCTTTTTTGGCCGCGGGCTTGGCCTTGGCCTGCGGCTTCTTCGACTTGGCGCCGGCCTTTTTCTCGGTGGCGACGGAAAGATCGTCGACGGCGACGCGCAGCAGTTCGCCGATGCTGGCCTTCTTGGCGCGCGACTGGCGCTTGAGCATCTGGCGCAGTTCGGAGTCGAGCCGGACGGAGATCTGGCGGTGCGTCTCGTGGTTGGGCTGATAGCGGTCGAAGTTGAAACGGGAAATCGCCAGACGGACGACCTCGCTGGTGGAAGCGAGGCCCAGTGCGGCGCGGCAGGTGGCGATTTTCTCGATCAGCGGCAGAGTCAGATCGAAGGTCAGTGGGGCTGCGGACGTAGTGGCCATGGTATCAAGCTCGCAAGGGTATTGGGTAGGTGCGTGTGCGTGAAACGCGCCCACAGCAGGCACCTCCGGCAACAAGAGCGCAACGAAATTTTCGCGTCGACACCGGCCCCGAGGGGCGACCGGCCTCGTTCAACAGGCCGAAAGCCCCGGCAACACCGCCCCAGCCCACTCCAACGCCACCCGGTAGCCGTCCTCCGGTCGGGCCACCTCGCGCCAGGCTTTGCGGCGTACGTCGTCGGCCGCCTGACGTGCCCCGCCGATGAGAACCGTGGGCACGCCGCAGGCATGGCCCGCCAGGACGTCCACATCTGCGTCGCCGAGATAAAGCGTCTGGTCCGGCTCGGCGCCGAGCCGCTCCAGGACGAGGCGGAGACCGGCAGGATCGGGCTTGTGCGAGGGGAGATCGTCGCCGCAGACGACGGCCGCAAAGAGCGGTTCGAGTCGGTGGAGTCGCAGAATCGACTGGGCCGACGCGCGATCGCGACCGGTCCAGATGGCCAGTTGCGCCCCGTGGGCGTGGAGGGTTTCGAGCACGGGGCGCACGCCCGCAAAGAGATTGGGGCGATGCCCGTGGCGGGCGTTGTAGTCGCAGAGCCGCTCCATCGCGCCGGCCACTTCGCGGCGGTCGCGGACGAGTTGAGGAAACAGGCGCCAGGGTGGCCCGCCAAACTGGGCAAACATCTCCAGTGTGATCGGGCGGTCCATGTACGGGGCGAGCGCGTGGGTAAACGCCGCGAGCACGTGCGGCAGACTATCCACCAGCGTTCCGTCCAGATCGAAAACGACCGCCTGCCTACCCGAACTACTCATGGAGCCAGCCGCACGATCCGGGCCTCAGCCGGCGGGCGGACCTCGTCGGCCAACACCGCGGGCTCAAAAAGCGCCCGCGAAAACTCCTGCCCGAGGGCGGCGGCGGTCACCGAAAAACGCGTCTTGTTGCGCGTGGTGGCATCGCGCACGTCGATCGTCTTCACCAGCCACTGGTCCTGGGCTTTTTTCAGTTCGAGCAGCGAGACGGTCTTGAGGGAGCGGTCGCCTTCGCCGAGCTGCTCGACCTCGACGAGGGCGTGAAACTGGGAGTCGAGGGAGACACGCACGCCGGTGAGCGCGGGATAAGCGATGCCCATCTCGGCAGGCGGGTAGAAAAGAAACCGGTCCGAGGGGCGACCGCGCATCTTGAAGGTGCCCTCATAGGCGAACTCGCCCCAGTATAGAAAGGGCATCTGAAGATCAAAGGGCGTGACATCGGTCTGCACCAGGGGCTCGAACAGCTCGGCCAGGCCGAGCTTTCGCGGGGCGGCGTCGCCGGTCTGCCAGCTCCACAACGCCGGGTGCTCGCCGCTCTGCACGAGCAGCCGCCGCTCGCCACCGGCCGGATCGTGGAGCACCACGCGCGTCAGCGTGCCCTGCGGCCCGCGCGTGCTCCAGAGTTGCCCCTGATAAACGCGCTCGTCGCCACGGCGGGGCATGACGCGGAGTTGAAACTCAAAATAATAGTCGCCGACCAGCCCCATGCTGCGGAACGCGGCGAGCAGGCGCCGGCCCTCCTCCTGATCGGGCACGCCGACCTGGACGTAGTCAGGCTGCGGACGGTAGCGCTTGTGCTGGGCCCAGCCAGCGAGCGGCGCGACGAGCGCAAGCGTCAAAAAAAACGCCCGCCACAAGGTCGCGGCAGGCGTGCGTGGTTTACCCAGCATCACGGGGGGGAGCCTCAAGGGGCGACAGGCGCCGGGGTCGCGGGGACGTCAGGGGCCGCCGGAGTGGCGGGCGCGGTCGAGACCGGCACGGTGGGCAGCACATCGGCCGACGCGGCGGCCTGCTTGCGGGTGTAGATGTGGCCGAGATAGAGGCCGAAGCTGATGACGAAGAATGCGATGGAGGCCTTGATCGTGAGGCGGCTGAGCACGTTGCCCGTCTCCGCGCCAAAGGTCGCCTCGGTCATGCCGCCGCCAAGGGCCGCGCCCATGCCGCCGTCTTTCGACTTTTGCGCCAGCACCACGAGAATCAAAAGCGCCGACAGCAGAACCAGGACGAACGTGAAAATACCGATCAAAATGCTCATGTGAAGGGGCGAAGACAGCAGGCCCGCCCGCCGGTTGTCAATGCCGAGGGTTAGGTCTCGGCCAAACGCCGACGCTCCACCCAGGCCCCGGCCAGAATCGCCAGCTCGAACAAGACGTAGAGCGGCCCGGCGAACATCGTTTGCGTAAACGGGTCGGGCGTCGGCGTGACGACCGCGGCGATCACAAAAATCGCGACGATCGCGTGCCTGCGGTATTTCCGCAGCGTGGCGACCTGAAGGATCCGCAGGTACACCAGCAGCACAATGATCAGCGGAAACTCAAAGGCCGCCCCCACCCCGATCGTGAGCCACGACAGCAGACTATAGTAGCTGCCCGGCGTCCACCGCGTGATAAAGCCAAACAGCTGGTTCAACTCCGCCGCCACCCGCAGCGTGCTGGGCACAAGCAGGAAAAAACTAAACGCCGCACCCATCAGAAAGAGGGCAAACGCGCACAGACACGTGGGCACCACCATGCGCAGCTCCTTTTTCGTCAGCGCCGGCGCGACAAACTGTGCCACAAAGAAAAAGCAGAACGGAGCGGCCGGCGCCAGCGCCCCCAGGAAGCACAACTGGAGCACGACGGTGAAGCCCTCCATGATCGTCGTCGTGCCCAGATCCAGCGTGAGCTGCGGAAAATCCGCCTTCACCGAAGTCAGCGGCCACAACAGCAGGTCATTGAACTCCTTGAGAAAAAAACCGATCGCTGCCGCAAACACCAGATAGGTGATCGCGCACTTGATCAACGTCCAGCGCAGCTCCTCCAAGTGCTGGAAAAAACCCATCGGCTTCTCCTGCGCAGGCGCAGCCGATGGGGCGCCAGAGAGATCATCGATGTCGTCGGAATCGTGCACGCGTGTGAGGAGTTCGCCGCATCGTGCGGGCTTTGCCCGAAAATGAAAGCCCGTTGTGTGCCAGCGGCAGGCGCGCGCATATGCGGCTGTCTCCGTTGACCACGAGGCGCTTCCTGCATATTTCTGGCGGGAGCCGGCGATGTATTCGCCGCCGCCCCCACCCAACAAAAACACCCCTCCCATGGTTGCGCACAAAAAAACGGTTACCGCTCGCCGCCCCGCGGCCAAATCGCCCGCCCGCAAAAAGCCCGCCTCCAAAACGCCCAAACACGTGTACCTTTTCGGCGACGGACACGCCGAGGGCGACGGCTCCATGAAACCGCTCCTCGGCGGCAAGGGCGCCAATCTCGCCGAGATGGCGCGCATCGGACTGCCCGTGCCCCCCGGCTTCACCATCACCACCGAGGTCTG
>MWDT01000058.1 GCA_002070825.1 Verrucomicrobia bacterium ADurb.Bin122 | reverse complement strand
CTCCCCGACTACAGCGCGGCGTGGGCGCTCACGATCCACCGCTCGCAAGGCAGCGAGTTCGACGACATCCTCGTGCTGTTGCCCGACGAAGACAGCCCGCTGGCCACGCGGGAACTGATCTACACGGCGATCACACGCGCGAAACAGAGCGTCTACCTGCACGGCCCGCTGGCGACCATCGAGCGGGCCATCGCCGACCAAACGCGCCGGGCCTCAGCCCTGGGACATTGGTTAAACTGGCGGAGAGAGGGGGATTCGAACCCCCGGTACAGTGTTACCTGTACACCGGTTTAGCAAACCGGCCCTATCGGCCACTCAGGCACCTCTCCGAAAGCAGGCGGCTAAGGAAAGAACCCGTGTGGGCGAGCGCAAGGAGCTTTTTTGTCATTCAACGACTTTCTAGCGAAGAGAGCCAGGGCGGTAGAATTACGGCGCAAAGGTTAAAGACTTGGCCAAGACGGCCGATGGGCCGTAGACAGGATTTGCTAAGCGAACCCCGAACGCTCTTACGCAATGGCCAACACCCCGCGCCACCGGATTCTTCTCATAGACGATACCCAAGCCATCCACGACGATTTCAAGAAAATCCTCGGTGCCGTGGCTGTACCCGAGGCGACCCAGGCGCTGGAAAATGTCGAGGCGGCCCTCTTCGGAGATGAGTCAGAGACGACCAAGCCGGCGCATGTCCATAATTTCTCCCTCGATTCTGCGTACCAGGGGCAGGAAGGCCTCGCGAAAATCAAACAAGCTCATGACGAGGGCGACCCGTACTCGATGGCGTTTGTCGATGTGCGCATGCCTCCCGGCTGGGATGGCATTGAAACCACCGCCCACTTGTGGGAGGTCGAGCCCGACCTGCAGGTGGTCATCTGCACGGCCTATTCGGACTACTCGTGGGACGAGATGATCAACCGCATCGGCCAGTCCGATCGGCTGCTCCTGCTCAAAAAGCCCTTCGATCCCGCGGAAGTCCTCCAGATGGCCTGCGCGCTCACCGAGAAATGGAGCCTCCTGCAAGCCACCAAACGCCAGACCGCCGAGCTCGAACGCACCGTCGAGCTGCGCACGGCGGAAATGCGCGCCGCCAAGGAATCGGCCGAGGCCGCCAATCGCGCCAAAAGCGCCTTCCTGGCCAACATGAGCCACGAGATCCGCACGCCCATGAACGGCGTGATCGGCATGACCAACCTCCTCCTCTCGACGCCCCTCAACGCCGTCCAGCGCGAGTACACGGAGATCGTCCGCGTGAGCGGTGAGGTCCTCCTCAATCTCCTCAACGACATCCTCGACCTCTCCAAAATCGAGGCCGGCCGGCTCACCCTCGAAAACACCGCCTTCGACCTGCGTGAACTCATCGAAGACGCAGTGGAGCTCCATGCCGCCAGCGCGCTGAAAAAGGACATCGAGATCTCCAGCTACATCGATCCGGCACTCCCCTGCCTCGTGCGCGGCGACCCGCACCGGCTCCGTCAGGTGATGATGAACCTCATCGGCAATGCCATCAAGTTCACCCCGCACGGCGAAGTCTCCCTTTCGGCCATGCCCGGCGAGGCACACGACGAGCTCCTGACCTACCGCTTTGCCGTCCGCGACACCGGCATCGGCATCGCGCCCGATCATCTCGCCAAACTTTTCAAACCCTTCACGCAGGCCGACGAATCGACGACGCGCCGGTTCGGCGGCACCGGACTTGGCCTGGCCATCTCGCGGCACATCGTCGAGCTGATGGGCGGTGAACTCGAGGTCTCCAGTGAGCCGGGACAGGGCTCCACCTTTGCCTTTACCGTGCAGTTGCAACCCGAGACCGTCCCACTGCCGGACGCCAAGCATCTCATCGCCCTGGCCCACCGCCGCGTGCTCGTGGTCGACGACAATCCGACCAATATCAAACTGCTCGAACACCAGCTGCACGCCTGGCAAATGGAGCCGCTCGCCGCGACCTGCGCCGCCGAGGCACACACCGTCCTCGAACAGGAAACCAAGGCCGGGCGTCACCTCGACATCATCCTTCTCGACCACCAGATGCCCGAGACCGACGGGCTGACGCTGGCCGGACAGATCCACGCCACTCCCGCGTACAAGCACCTGCCGATGCTCATGCTGACATCGCTCGGCGACCAACTCACCGAGAAGGTACAGGCGGCACATGGACTGGCTGGTTGCCTGACCAAACCCCTCCGCATGCGCCAGCTCCAGACGGCGATGCGCGCGGCCCTGCGCGTGGCCGAGGTCGAGTGCGAAAACGATGCCACGGATCAATCCGTGCCCGGCGACAAAAACACCCGCCGCATCCGCTCCGTGCTGTTGGTGGAGGATAATCTCGTGAACCAAAAGGTGGCCTCCGTCATACTCAAGAAACTCGGCTGTGAGGTGACCCTCGCCGCCAACGGACAGGCCGCACTCGATACGCTCGAAAACTCCAACTTCGACGTGGTCTTCATGGACTGCCAGATGCCGGAGATGGACGGCTACGAAGCCACACGCACCCTGCGCGAGCGCGAGCGCAACCGGAAGTCGAAGGGACGCGCCCACACCTGGGTCGTCGCCATGACCGCCAACGCCATGCAGGGCGACCGCGAGCGTTGTCTGGCCGCCGGCATGGACGACTACGTCTCCAAGCCGATCAGGCCCGAAGACGTCCACTCCGCGCTGATGCGCGTGCAATAAAAAGCGCCGGAGTTTCCTCCGGCGCCGAAATGAGAGACTGGCCGCTCAGTAGCGGTAGTGCTCGGGCTTGTAGGGCCCGTCCACCGACACGCCAAGGTATTTGGCCTGTTTCTCGGTGAGGCGCGTGAGCGTCACACCGATTTTCTCCAGGTGCAGGCGCGCGACCTCTTCGTCGAGGTACTTGGGCAGGCGATAGACGCCGACCTTGTAGGTGTCCTTGTTCTTCCAGAGATCGAGCTGGGCGAGCGTCTGGTTGGTGAAGCTGTTGGACATGACGAACGACGGATGACCCGTCGCGCAGCCCAGGTTTACCAGCCGGCCCTCGGCCAGCAGGTAGAGGCAGCGGCCGCTCGGGAACGTGAAGCGGTCGTACTGCGGCTTGATCGTCGTGCGCTGCACGCCGGGCGCTGCGTAGAGGCGGTCCACCTGGATCTCGTTGTCGAAATGCCCGATGTTACAGACGATCGCCTGGTCCTTCATCGCCTGCATGTGCTCCAGGGTGATGATGTCGCAGTTGCCGGTCGTGGTGACGTAGATATCGCCGACGCCGAGCGTGCTCTCGACGGTGTTGACCTCGAAGCCTTCCATCGCGGCCTGGAGGGCGTTGATGGGGTCGACCTCGGTGACGATCACGCGGGCGCCGAAGCCGCGCAGCGAGTGCGCGCAGCCCTTGCCGACATCGCCGTAGCCGCAGACGACGGCGACCTTGCCGGCGATCATGACGTCGGTGGCGCGCTTGAGACCGTCGGCCAGCGATTCACGGCAACCGTAGAGGTTGTCGAATTTCGACTTGGTGACGGAGTCGTTCACGTTGATGGCCGGAACGAGGAGTTTGCCCTGCTCGTGCAACTGATAGAGGCGATGGACGCCGGTAGTCGTCTCTTCGGAGACGCCGCGCCAGGCCTTCACCATCTTGGCAAAGATGCCGGGCTGCTGCGCGTGGATGCGCTTGAGGAGACTCTTGATGACCTGCTCCTCGTGGGAGGACGAAGCGGACTCGATCCACTTGCTGCCCTGCTCCAGCTCGTAGCCTTTGTGCAGGAGGAGCGTGACGTCGCCGCCGTCATCGACGACGAGTTCCGGGCCCTGCTCGCCGGGGTGGCTGAGAGCCTTCCAGGTGAGATCCCAGTATTCTTCGAGCGTCTCACCTTTCCAGGCGAAGACGGGCACGCCGGCAGCCGCGATGGCGGCGGCGGCGTGGTCCTGCGTCGAGAAGATGTTGCACGAGGCCCAGCGCACGGAGGCGCCGAGCTCGACCAGCGTCTCGATGAGGACGGCGGTCTGGATCGTCATGTGCAGCGAGCCGGTGATGCGCACGCCCTTGAGTGGCTTCGACGGGCCGAATTTTTTGCGCACGGACATGAGGCCGGGCATCTCGTGCTCGGCGACGGCGATTTCCTTGCGGCCCCACTCGGCGAGCGAGGCGTCTTTGATCTGGTAATCCTGGGTGGCCATGGTGGTGCCTTATTTGACGGCGGCGCGGAGGGCCTCGACCTTGTTGAGCTGTTCCCACGGCAGATCGGCTTTGCCGAAGTGGCCATAGTTGGTCGTCTGGCGGTAGATCGGGCGGAGCAGATCGAGCTGCTTGACGATGTTGGCCGGTTTGAAACTGAAAACCTTGCGGACCGCCTCGGAGATTTTCTCCTCGGAGACCTTGGCCGTGCCCATCGCATCGACCCAGATCGAGACCGGCTCGGGATAACCGATGGCGTACGCGACCTGGAGTTCGCAGATGTCGGCGAGGCCGGCGGCCACGATGTTCTTCGCGACCCAGCGGCACATGTAAGCAGCCGAGCGGTCGACCTTCGACGGATCCTTGCCGGAGAAGGCGCCACCGCCGTGGCGGCCCCAACCGCCATAGGTGTCGACGATGATCTTGCGGCCGGTCAGGCCGGAGTCGCCCTGCGGGCCGCCGACGACGAAGCGACCGGTCGGGTTGATGAGGAACTGGGTCTTCTCGTCGATCATGTTGGCCGGAATGACGCGGCGGATGACGTGTTCGATGAGGAAATCGCGGATGGCCGCATGCGACACTTCGGGCGTGTGCTGCGTGGAAATGACGACGTTTTCCACCTTCACCGGCTTGTCGTTCTCGTAGCGGATGGAGACTTGGGACTTCGCGTCGGGGCGCAGCCAGGAGACGACGCCGGCCTTGCGGACCTTCGTCAGCTCGCGGCCGAGGCGGTGCGCAAACATGATGGCCGTGGGCATCATCTCGGGCGTCTCGTTGCAGGCGTAGCCAAACATGAGGCCCTGGTCGCCGGCCCCCTGCTCGGCGGTGTCTTTACCCTCGGCGGCGCGCTCGTCGACGCCCTGCGCGATGTCGGGCGACTGACGCGTGAGGTAGTTGTTGATGAAAACCTGGTCGGCGTGAAAGACGTCGTCGGAATTGACGTAGCCGACGTCGCGGATCGCGTCGCGCACGACCTGCTCGTAGTTGATCTTGGCCTTGGTGGTGATCTCGCCGGCGAGAATGACCATGTTGGATTTCACCATGGTCTCGCAAGCGACACGACTGTTGGGATCCTGCGCGAGGCAGGCATCAAGCACGCTGTCGGAAATCAGGTCGGCAACTTTGTCCGGATGGCCTTCGCCAACGGACTCGGAGGAGAAAACAAAGGATTTGGCCATAAGTGAGCTTTAGGGAATGCAACCCGAGCGGATAAGCAAGACCATATCATCAAATCTAAATTATTTGATATGAAATGAAGCATCGCCTTCCACAAAGAGACCCACACAAAGGACACGCTCCGACTTAACCCCCGATTGTTGACGCCTCGTAATGGAATCCACCGATCACTCCAATCGTATCGACCTCCAAGGCAGAAAGATTTTGGTCGTTGATGACGATCGACTTAACGTTCGCATCCTCGCCAACATTCTAAAGCAGGAAGGCTTTACGGTCTCCGAAGCCAACTCGGGCGAAAAAGCGTTGGAGGTCTACGAAACGTTCCGCCCGGAGCTGGTGTTGCTCGATGTCATGATGCCGGGTATCAACGGATTCGAGACCTGCCGCCAGCTCCGCCAACGCTATGGCGAAAAAACCGCCCCAGTCATTTTTATCACCGCCAAAAGCGAATCCGATGATGTGGTCGAGGGCCTGAGCGCCGGCGGTGTCGATTACCTCCCCAAACCCGTCCGCGCCAAGGAGGCGATCGCGCGCATCCGCACCCACCTGCAAAACCGCCTGCTCGTGGAGCAACAAGCCCTGCTCGTCGATCAACTCAGCAAGGCCAACGCCGCCAAAAACAAGTTCCTCGGCATGGCCGCGCACGACCTGCGCAACCCACTCGCCTCCATCCGCGGCCTCGCCGAATTCCTCCGCGATGGCGTCGTCGGCGAGCTCACCGCCGACCAGCTCGACCTCGTCAAAACCATCCACGAGGCCAGCCAAGGCATGTTGGATATGGTTAACGAGCTGCTCGACGTCGCCACCATCGAAGCCGGCGAACTCAAAATCCACCCCGAGCCCACCGCGCTCACCGAGCTCCTCGCCAAGGCCGTTTACCTAGCCAACATCGATGCCGCCAAGAAGGGCACCAAGATCGATTTCCACTCCAATGACCACGCGCCCACCCTTCCCATCGACGGCGCCAAGATCAAACAGGTCATCAACAACCTCCTGAGCAACGGCGTGAAGTACTCGCCCCCAGGCTCGCTCATCACCGTCGAGCTCACACGCGACGACCAGCACTGGAGCTTTGCCGTCCGCGATCAGGGGCCCGGTATCCCCGACAGCGAACGAGGCAAACTTTTCCAAGATTTCGGCCAACTCTCCGTCCGGCCCACAGGCGGCGAGAAAAGCACCGGCCTCGGACTCGCCATTTGTCGCAAAATCGTCGATGCTCACCACGGCACAATTTCCGCGACCAATCAGCCCACCGGAGGCTGCGAATTCCGGGTCACACTCCCCTCCTGATCATGGCTTTCAACGGAAAAGTTCTCCTCGCCGACGACGAGCCCCACATCCGCAAATTTGTCGGTTTGCTCCTCAAGCAACTCGGCCCCGTCTCCATCATCGAAGCCTGCAACGGCCAGGAAGGCGTCGCACGCTACCAGCAAGAACGCCCCGACCTCGTCCTGCTCGACGTCAACATGCCCATCCTCGATGGCATCGGGGCCCTCCGCGCGATCCGACAGATCGATCCCGATGCGATCGCCATCATGCTCACCTCCCTCGCCAGCCGTCAGATCGTCGAGGAGGCCGCCGACCTCGGCGCCGTCAACTACGTGCGCAAAGACACCCCCAAGGACGAGCTTCTCAAAACCCTCCGAGAGACCATCGAAGCCTGCTTCGAAGACGACGAACCCGCCCCATGAACGAGCCCACCCCGGAAAACGTCTCCCCCACGCCCCCCGCCGATCTCGTCGTCGGCCTGCGCTACTCGCTCCCCGTCATGCTCGCCGAGATCAAACTCGAACGCGTGAGCGGCGCCTTCGCCATGGAGCGCCTCGACCAGCAGGAAATCGGCAAGATCTTTAAACCCCAAAAACGTCGCCGTGCCGCCAAGCCCAATCAATAAAACGTTCGTCGAGCTGGTCCAGCACCTCCCCAACTTCGACTACACGCGCGAGATCACCCAGCTCCTCGAAGATCACCCCGACGGCATCGAGCTGCTCAACGCCGTCATCGACCAGAAACTGGTCTCCAAAGACGACGCCTGCCGCCTCTGGGCCGATACCCTCGGCGTCGCCTACGTCGACCCCTTTGCCTCGGTCATCACCGAGGACGCCGTCGCCGCGATCCCGCTGGAAATCGCCAAAAAGGTGAAGGCCATCGGCCTCTACCAATTCGGTGGCGCACTCACCGTCGCCCTCGCCTCGCCCAACGATGCCGACCTCATCCGGCGACTCGGCCAGATCGCGCAAATCCCCCTCAGCCCTGTCTTCGCCCTCCCCCGCGAAATCGAAGACGCCATCGCGATCCACTACTCCAACGAAAAAAGCCTCGAAGACAGCCTGCTCGGCCTGGAGCGCTCGACGGTCTTCGACCAGCCCGACCTAGCCAGCGACAAACTCGCCGCCATCGCCGACTCCGACACCATCGTCTCCCTCGTCGACGAGGTGATCTACTTCGCCATCCGCGAGCGCGCCACCGACATCCACATCGAGCCCCAGGAAACCCAGGGCCGCGTGCGCTTCCGCATCGACGGCAATCTCCGCGAGATCGTCACCTACTCCCGGAAGCTTCACCGCGCCATCGTCTCGCGCCTCAAGATCATTTCCAACCTCAACATCGCCGAATCCCGATTCCCCCAGGACGGACGATTCTCCACCACCATCGGCACCCAGACCGCCAACTTCCGCTTCTCCACCATCCCCACGCAGTACGGCGAAAAGGCGGTCATCCGCATCCTCGCCATGTCCGGCAAGCGCTCCATGCTCACGCTGGACAAGATGATGATCTCGCAAAACGTCCTCCAGCCGCTGCGCCGTCTCATCCGCAACCCCAACGGCATCATCTTCGTCACCGGCCCCACCGGCTCCGGCAAGACCACCACCCTCTACGCCGCCCTCAACGAGATCAACAGCCCCGACGTCAACATCTCCACCATCGAAGACCCCATCGAAATCCGCCTCGATGGCGTCACTCAGACGCAGGTCAACTCCCACATCGACCTCAAGTTTTCGACCATCCTTCGCTCCCTCCTCCGCCAGGACCCCGACGTCATCCTCGTCGGTGAAATCCGCGATCTGGAGACCGCCAAGATCGCCACCGAAGCCGCCCTCACCGGCCACATCGTCTTCGCCACGCTGCACACCAATACCGCCGCGCAGGCCATCGTGCGCCTCATGGAAATCGGCGTCGAATCCTACATGGTCGCGCCCTCCGTCATCGGCGTGCTCGCCCAGCGCCTCGCTGCACGCATCTGCGAAAACTGCAAGGAAGCCTACACCCCCTCCCGCGAAGTCCTCGCAAAATACTTCCTCGACGAAGGACTCACCGACGTCTGTTTCTACCGCGGCAAAGGTTGCTCCCACTGCCGCGGCACCGGCTACAAAGGCCGCATCGCCTTCCACGAGCTCGTCGTCATCACCGAGGAAATCCGTACCATGAT
This sequence comes from Verrucomicrobia bacterium ADurb.Bin122, assembly GCA_002070825.1. Classification (GTDB taxonomy): domain Bacteria; phylum Verrucomicrobiota; class Verrucomicrobiia; order Opitutales; family Opitutaceae; genus MWDT01. The sequence continues at coordinate 1,092 of MWDT01000058.1, read as the reverse complement.
CAGCGAGAAACGCAGCGCCCAGGACATCACCCGCGCCGCCGCCAAGGTCGGCTACCGATCCCTCCGCTACGACGGACTCAAAAAAGTCCTCCTCGGCCTGACCACCATCGACGAGATCGAGCAGAACACCAGTTTCGAGTGGTCCGCCTGACCCTCCCGTCCCCATAACACCGCGACGAGCCCGTCCACGCCCACCACACTCAAACACTCCCACCCATGTCCTCACTCCCCATCATCGATCCGAGTGCCATCGAAAACCTGCGTGAGCTCAACCCCGGCGACAACGACGAGTTCCTCCGCGAAGTCGCCGTCATCTATCTTGAAGATACCCCCGAGCGCCTCGCGGAACTCGAGGAGTGCCTTGCCTCGGGCGACGTGCCCCGCTTCACCCGCGCCGCCCACAGCATCAAGGGCAGCTCCGCCAACATGGGCGCCATGGTCCTCCGCGAAATCGCCGAGAAACTCGAGCACCAGTCCAAGGATACGCCCCTGGCCCAACTTGTCCCCATGATTGCCGAAGCCCGCGCCGCCTTTGCCGCCGCCGAAGCCGAAATCCGCAACATCGCCAAACTCTGAGCCCCCTCGGGGCTCCAACCGCAGACCTGCGCGCCTCACTGCCGCAGGTCTTTTTTGCGCACGCGAATCACGCGCACAAATTTCGCGCGGAAAAGCTCCTCCAACGTCTCGCGCACAGGCTCCGGGATCTTGGGCATCAACTCGTCGAGCACCGGCACCGCCTTTTTTTCCTCCTCGGCCTCAGCCGAGTCCAGCGCCGCCTCGACCGCCACTTCCTCGCCGCGCTCACGCGCCTCGGCACGAAACGCCGACTCGGCGTCCTCACTCGGCCACACCGGTCCATCGTCGAGGAAACCGCCCTCGTCGGGGGCCCCGGCAGAAGCCGCCGGCACCGCCTCCGCCGCCTCGTCATCGCCGCCACCCGCAACGGTGGGCGCAGCGGTCGACACGCGGGCCGTCGGCACCGGCAAATCCAACTGCGGCGCAGGCATGGCCGCCAGTGTGGCCGCCATGCTCGACTCCAACCGCTCAATCAGGGCTTTTTTTTTGAGCCGTCGTCGGCCGCCTCGGCGGCGG
>MWDT01000057.1 GCA_002070825.1 Verrucomicrobia bacterium ADurb.Bin122 | reverse complement strand
GCCTCGGGCGCGCCGGTGTTGCCGAGGTGCAGCACGTAGTTGGCGGGCTCCTCGGCGGAGTCGGCGATGGTGGCGGCGTCGCGCAGGAACGTGCCGGTTTCGAGCAACGTCTCGGTGTTGGCAAACGGCCGCGAGCCGGCGCTGAGCTGGCGGTTGGCCGCCTGGAGCGACGGGATGAGCGAGGTGGCGCTGAGCCCGCGCGCGGCGAGGGCGGCGGGATCGAGTTGTACGCGCACGGCGCGGCGCACGCCGCCGATCAGTGTGGTCTCCGCGACCTGCGGGATGGATTTGATCTCGTCGTCGAGCTGGGCGGCGAGCCGGCGCAGCGCGAGGTGATCGTGCGTGGCGCTGTGCAGCGTGAGTGCGAGCACCGGCACGTCGTCGATGGTGCGCGGCTTGACCAGCGGCGTGCTGACGCCGGGCGGGATGCGATCGAAATTGGTCTGAAGCTTCTGGTTGAGGCGTACGAGCGCGGCCTCCAGATCGGTGCCGACCTTGAAACGCACGACGGACATCATGCCGCCGGGGCTGGAGGTCGAGTAGAGGTACTCCACGCCGGGGATTTCCCAGAGCAGTTTCTCCATCGGGCGCGTGGCGCGGTTTTCCACCTCCAGCGCCGTGGCGCCGGGCATGCCGACGAACACGTCGACCATCGGCACCTTGATCTGCGGCTCCTCCTCGCGCGGCAGCATGAACACCGCGAACAGGCCGAGCAGGATCGAGGCGATGACGACGATGGGCGTCAGCTTCGAGTTGATGAACATCGCGCCGAGCTTGCCGGCGATGCCTTGCGGGCGATACCCGCCGTCTTCCGGGGCGTGGCTCATGGGCGGGCCTCCACGGGTTGACCGTCGCGCAGGGTGGCCGGCGGCGTGGCGACGATGCGGTCGCCGGCGCTCAGGCCGGAGAGGATTTCAACCTGGCCGTCGCGCGTGGCGCCGGTTTTCACGAGGCGCATCTCGGCGTGGCCGTCGCGCAACGCGAAGACGCGCTCCATCTGGCCGAGGCGGCTGACGGCGCTGGCGGGCGCGAGCAGCGCGGGCGCCGGCGTGCCCGGCACCTGGATGCGGGCAAACTGGCCGGAGCGGACTTTGGCGTCGGCCGGCACGGAGAGTTTCGCGGTGACGGTGCGGGCGAGCGCGTCGGCCGCCGAGGAGAGCTCGCGCAGCGGCGCGCGGAAGGTGAGGCCGCTGGCGGGAATCGTGACGGCGAGCGCAGCGTCGGGCGCGAGTGTGGCGGCGAGGGAATCGGGGATGCCGAGCTCGATCTCGAAGGCGCCGGTGCCCTCGATTTCGAGGAGCGGCTGGCCGGGCGCGGCGAGATCGCCGGCGGTGACGAGTTTACGGGCGACGACGCCGGCGAAGGGCGCGCGGATGGTCGTGTAGTCGCGCATGGCCTCGGCTTCGTGCAGTTGGGCGAGCGCGCCAGCGAGGCGGTCTTCTAGGCTGCGGACGAGGTCGGCGGTGCTGGCGCCCTTGGCGAGCAGCTCGCGTTCGCGGGCGAGGTCGCGTTGCGCCTGATTCAGGCCGGCCTGGGCCTGGGCGACGCGCGCGGGAATCTCGGCGGCGGTGAGGCGGGCGAGTACGTCGCCGGCCGCCACGGTCTGGCCGAGGGCCACGGGGATTTCCGCGACGGCGCCCATGATCTTGGCGGAGAGTGTGGCGCGCTCGACGGGGCGCACGGTGCCGGTGAGCTCGGTGTAAACGGGGAGCGTGGCGGCCTGCACGGCGACGACGCGGGCCTGGGCCGGCGGCAGTGTGGCGGCGGCTGGGCGTTCGTGGCGGGAGCAGCCGGCGAGCAGCGCGGCGGCGAACAGGGGCGGGAGAAGGTGGCGTGGGTTCATGGTGCGGGAGGGCTGGAGGTTATTCGAAAAGGGGAAGGCCGAGGGCGCGACGCAGATCGGCGAGCGCGAGGTGCGCATCGGCGGTGGCGGAGGCGTGGCGCACGATGGCTTCGAGGCGGCGCGTCTCGACGCCGATCAGGTCGGCGGAAAGGAGAGCGCCTTGCTCGAAGCGGGCGCGGCTGAGCGAGGCGCTTTCCTCGGCTTGCTCGACGGCGCGGGCGCTGACGGCGAGGCGCTCGGTGGCGTCGGCGTGGGCGAGGCGGGCCTGCTCGACCTCCAGTGCGAGGCCGAGCTGAAGTTTGCGGCGTTGCTCCTGGGCTTGGGCGAGCTCGGACTGGGCCTGGCGGATTTTGCCGGAGGTCTGGCCTCCGTCGAAGAGGTTCATCTCCACGGCGACGCCGGCGGTCCAGCCATCGGCGTGGGCGTTGAGTTGCCAGCCGTGGTCGTAGCCGTAGCTGGCAAAGGCGTTGACGGTGGGCTGGCGGCCGCTGCGGGCGGCGCGGACCATGGCTTCGGCGGCGCGCACGCGGGCCTCCATCGCGGCGAGCTCGGGGCGGCGGGAGGGATCGTAGGTCGTCGGCGCGACGAGGCGCGCGAAGGCGGGGTCGTCGTCGGGCAACTCGACGCCGTCGGTCGCTTTTTCCCGGCCGAGGACGAAGAGGAAGGCGCGTTCGGCGAGGGCGGCTTGGTGGCGCGCGGCCGAGAGCGTTTCGCGGGTTTGGGCGAGTTGAACCTCAAGGTTGAGCAGATCGGCCTTGAGGAGCTGGCCGGCGTCGAAACGCGCCTGGGCGACGGCGACGGCGGCCTCGTAGGCGCGCACGCCGCTCGCGAGGGCGTCGGCTGCGGCACGGGCCTGGCGGAGGTTGAGATAAGCGCGGACGGTGGCCGTCTCCAACTGCTGGCGGATGGCGGTGGCGTCGTGCTCGGCGGCTTGGGCGCCGGCCTTGGCTGCGGCGCGGTGGGCGGAGGCGCGGCCGCCGCTGTAGAGATTGTAGGCGACGGTGCCGGTGGCGTTGAGGTCGTCGATGGTGCCTGGGTGGTTGAAATCGGTGGTCCAGGTGAAGGCGCGCTGATTGAGGATGTAGCCGAAGGCGGGCATGGAGCGGTTACTCGCGGAGTAGCCGCCCTGCACGGAGAGCTGGGGGAGCCAGGCGGCGCGGGCCTGTTGCTCGACGGCCTGTGCGCCTTCGATGCGCAGGCGGGCGATGCGCGCGTCGGGATTGCCCTCGCGTGCGGCGGTGAGGGCGCGGTCGAGCGTCCAGACCTCGGCGTGGAGGGCGGTGGCGGTGAGCAGGGTGGCGACGCAGGCGAAAAGCGGGACGAGCGGGCGCATGGCGAAGGGGTTGGGGGCTTGGGCGTCAGGGAGCTTGGCGATCCTTGGGGGCTGCGCAACCGCAGCCTCGCGAGGGCACGCCGAGTTTGCGCAGGAGGATTTCGGGCGGGCAGAAGCCGGTGAAGGCGGACTGGATGAGGTTGAGCGCGGCGAAGGCGGAGAGAAGCAGCCACCATTCGTTGACCCAGTGGCCGAGGGCGAGCCCGGTGAGAACGACGGTGCCGGCGAGGATGCGGATGTAGGATTCAGTGGTCATGGGCTTGTCTTATTAATGAGTATATGCGTAAATAGTTTTATGATTGAAAAAATGTCAAGCGCCTGTTCGCTGGCGGGCATGGCAGGAAAGAAATCCCCGTTGACGGAAGGCGCGTTGGAGCTGGTGGCGCGGCGTTTTGCTGTGTTGTCGGAGCCGATGCGGCTGCGCCTGATCCAGGCGCTTTTCGATGGCGAGAAGAACGTGACGACGCTGGCCGAGGCAGCGGGCGGCACTCAGGCGAACATCTCCCGGCACCTGCAAACGCTGACGGAGGCGCACCTGCTCCAGCGGCGCAAGGAGGGCTTGCAGGTCTTCTACTCGATCGCCGACCCGTCGATTTTCCAGCTGTGCGAGCTGGTGTGCGGCAGCATCGAAAAACGCCTGGCCGCCCAGGCCGAGGCGTTTAAGAAGAGCTGAGCGGGTCCGTCTGGACGCTCACGCGCGGGACGCGCACGGCTCAGGCGCCGGCTGTGGCTGGTTGCCCGACGGGCTGGATGCGCAGGGCCTGGCCGTTGACCAAGGCGGCGCCGATCTTCTTGTGCGCACGCAGGACGATGCGGTCGAAAGTCTGGCGCGACACCCCCATGCGCGCGGCGGCCTCCGTGTGGTACAGGTCTTCGACGTCGGCGAGGCGGATGGCCTCCAGCTCGTCGGCTCCGAGCTCGACCTCTCGCAACTCGCACAACGGGATGCCCGCGGGCTTGTAGTACGTGGCGCGGGGGCTGTGGGTGATTCGTCGGGGGCAGGTTGGGCGGGCCATGGAACGTACGTGTTGCGACGTTTCTGATGGGCGTATGCCCGAAACACGCAACGCAGAAACCGCGCCCGGGGGGCTCACCGTGCCGCGTGGATCTCCAACTGCGTGTCGCCGGCGGCATCCTCCGTCAGGAGCCAGTCGGTCTGTGTGATCTTTTCGAGAAACGCCTCGTCGTGGCTCACCAGCAGCATCGCGCAGGGGCAGTCCGCCAGCGCCTCTTCGAGGCAGCGGATGCCGGGCAGGTCCATGTGGTTGGTCGGCTCGTCCATGACGATGAGGTGCGGGCCGCGCACGATGCCGAGCGCCAGGAGCAGCTTGCGTACCTCGCCTGGGCTGGGCAGTGCGCTCTCCAGCAACCTCGCCGGCCGCGAGCCGAGGCGGCTGATTGTCGTCATCACGCGTCCGCGTTCGTCGTTGGGCAGATTCTTGACCGATTCGAGCAGCGCGCGCGAATCGTCGGCGGAGATTTCCTGCGGCACCGTCACCACCTTTTCCGCCGGCAGTTGCAACTGGCCGAGCAGATGGCGCACGAGCGTGCTTTTACCGAGACCGTTGGCGCCGCTCACCGCGATGCGGCTCGTGCCGCCGATGGCCAGATCGGGAAAGTGCAACGTGCGCCCGCCGCCGAGCGGCAGCCGTCCCGCCGGCACGCGCAGCAGAAAATCCCGCGGCATGAACGACGCGCCATCCACCCAGATGCCGGTCTCGTAGCGCTTTTTCACGGCGATCTCGGCGCGCTGCGCGGCCACCTTGTTTGCGCGCTGGTTCATCTGCGCAGCGAGTTTGCCCGCGTAGGCGTCCTTGCCCGTCAACTTGGCGAGATTGCGCATCGCGCGTCCGTCGTGGTCGTTGGCCGGGATCTTCTTTTGCTTGGAGCCGCGTGCCGCCGAGGCCTTTTGGTCCGCGATCACACGGCGGCGCTGCGCCTCCGCCTGGAGCCGGTTGGCCGTGCGGCGCAGGGCATCGTTGGCGCCCTGGGCAAACGTCTCCTCGCGCTCCTGCTGCTCCATCGCCTCCGTCACACCGCCGGGCCGCAGCACCGCCTCCGGCGGATCGATCAGCAGGCACTGCGAGCACAGACCGTCGAGCAGGGTGCGGTCGTGGCTCACGAGCAGCCCGATGCCGGAAAAGTCCTCGAGCGCCGACCAGAGCAGCCGGCGCGCCTCGGCATCGATGTGGTTGCTTGGCTCGTCGAGGGCGAGCACCGCCGGCTCGCGCCAGAGGGCGACCGCGATCTGCGCGCGTTTACGCTCGCCGTGGCTCAAGGTTGCCCAGCGCTCCGGCCAGTCATCGCCCACGTGCAGCCGCGCCTTGAGCACGGCGGCGTCGGGCGCCCAGATGAAATCCTCGAAAAACTCCGGTGGCTCGTCCGTACGCTGGGCCACGTAGAGCGCCAGGCCTTGCCGCTGCACGGTGCCGCTCTGCGCCGCGAGCTCGCCCGTGGCGACCTTCAGCAGGGTGGTCTTGCCTGCGCCATTGGGGCCGACGATGCCCGTCCAGCCGGCAGGGAACTGCACGGTCAGGTCCGTGAACAACGGTGCCGTCATTCCCGGATGCGCAAACTCGACCGATTGCAAAACCAACAAGGCTGAAGCCATGCCCCAAGCTGAAGCTGGCTCCGGCCCCCGTGCAACGCGAAGTTCGGGTGAGATGGGCGCCCACCTCGGGTTTTCGGCGGATGCGTGTTTGGAAGCTTGCCCTGGCACCCGGATAATGGGCTTGTGCTTGAAATAAGGCGGTCACGAAGCCAGTCACTCTGGCGCACGGTTCGTCGATGCCGCCGCTTCCACTTTTAACACCATGAAAATCGCGATTCCCCTGACCGACGAGGGCACGTTTGCCACCCACTATGGCGCGGCGTTTAACCTCGCCATTTACGAGATCGATCTGGCCGCCAAGACCGTTGGCGCCAAGTCACTTCTGCGCCCCAAGGCGCCCACGCCTTGCAGTTGGCCGGAGGAAATCGCCGCCGCTGGGGTATCGCTGCTGGTGGTGGGCGGCATGGGTGGCGGCGCGGCCAATCGCATGCGCGAGTGCGGCGTGCAGGTGCTGGCCGGCATCGCCGGCGATACGCCGGAGAAGATCGCCGAGGCGTGCGCGCACGGGTTTCTCCGGGGTGGGGCCAACGCCTGCGCGGGCGGACACAGCCATGAAGGCGCGTGCCACGACCACGATCACGGCGAAGGCGGCTGCCACTGCGCCAACGGTTGACGCCTGGTCGCGCGTGCCGGGTGACGCCCTCCCGCGCGTTGTCCACGAATGTTCACGAATCGGCACGAACGGCGGCCGGCCGTTGCCGGTGCGTGTGCGTTTTGCGGCCCTGCGGTCAGAAGAACATCAGGCGCGCCTCGGGCGAGAGGTGCTGCGATGCGGGCAGTGGCTTGCCGATGGAGAAACTCGCCGGGAGCTGGTCGTAGAGGCCGGGCTGGTCGGCTTTCAGGATGGCGGCGAGCCAGTGCCGCATGAAGGTGTGCAGGCAGTCGCGTCCGGCGTCGCCGGGGGCGTCGATGCGCGCCCGAAACGCCGGCGAGCTGGCGTAGATGGCGCGTGCGCGGCTCGCGAGCCGTGCGGCGTGGCGCGGCGGCACGGGGACTCCGAGGTAGCGCGCGACCTCTTCGACGACCTGCCGTGCAACGGCGAGGGCGACAATCGGCGTGCGGCGTTCGAGCTGCGGGCGCCGGGACGCGCGGTGGGGGACGGTGCGTGCGGGCATGGCTTATTCCTTGGCGGGCGGCTCTTCCTCGACGTGGAAGTGGGCGGCGGCAGCCGTGGCCTGGTCGTCGTAGGCGACGGTTTTGGACACCTCGGCGGAGGACTGTTCTTTCGTGGCGTCGGCCTGCGGAGCCGTGGCGGACTCGACGAGCGCGATCTCCTCCGGGGTGAGTCCGTAGAGTTGGTAAACGAGGGCGTCGATGGCCTGATCGGTGGCGGCGATCTGCCGGCGCAGATTGTCTTCGACGTCGGGCGACTGTGCCGCGCCGAGCTTGGCGTGCAGCGCGAGCATCCGATCAACCAGTTCGACGAGGCGGTCGTGGCGCTCGCGGTCGGGCGGCATCATGATGGGCAATTCCTTCAGATACGTTCCCTTGATTTTCGGGAACGTCCCACGCTTGTCCCAGAACCGTTCTTCCCAGAGAAACCGCAACAACCGTGAGTTCAAGATGCCAAGAAGGTAGCGGTTGCTGCCCCCCTGAGAGATGGGGACAACCATAAACATGGTGTTCAGGCAGTCGTAGCCGAGGGCATCGATGCCAAACTCTGGCCGCTTGCCGATCTGCCTGGTCAGAAGTTTGCCGCGCGCGGTGTGTTTCTCGCTGTCCCAGCACCCACCTGAACGAGCGAGCTCGTCATCAAGGCAAGCAAGGCCATCCCAGCGGACAGAGTATCGGTTGATGTCTTTCCCGGTATAACAAGGGCGATGGGTGCGAGGCACCCGCCCCAGGGCTGAGACGTGGATGACGTCGTCGACGAATTTCTTCCGATCACGGAGTTGCTTCCCGAAGCTCACGGTTGCCAATGTGCCCAGCGCTTGGCTTACCGAAACGCATTTCTTCCATACACCGCTCGCGGCGACGGATGAGCTTCCCGTAAACAGGAAATTCTTGTCCGCAAGAATCGCCGAAGGTGACACATTCTGCTGCGCCACTAGCTCCAGCGATTCATTCGCTCGCAATGTGCGAATCTGGAACGCGGATATAGTATCCGCAGGTCGGGATAATGTGATGATGGCGGTGTCGACACTTGCTCCATCGAAAACGCTCCCTTCGAGCACGCCAATCGCCTCGATGCGGCACTCTGTGACCAGAAAACGACGAAGCTCCTTCAGGTGGTTGTTGGTCAGGAAATTTGCCGGCGTAATTAGGCCGATCCGCCCATTTGCTCGGAGTTTCCTGACGGATTGCTCGATGAAGAGATGATAGGTGTCGACCTTGAACGAGGTGACGGAAAACCGTGAGCGGAAGTACTGGAGTTGAGCGTCATCCCGGAGCTGATCTTGAAGCAGCACATACGGCGGGTTGCCGATGACGGCGTCGAAGCCGCCGGCGCGCATGATCTCGGGGAAACCCTCGGCCCAGTCGAAGGTGTTGAGCTGGAGGCGGGCCTCGTCGTCGAGCTCCGGGAGGTCGGGCTGGGCGTAAAAATCGTGGCCGACGAGGCTGTTGCCGCAGCGGATGTTTTTGCCGAGGTCGGGGAGCACGGCGCTCATCTCGCGGGTGCGGCCCTGCGTCTCGCGGGCCTCGCCTTCGAGGACTTTGAGCAGGAGCGAGAGTTTGGTGACCTCGACGGCCTGCGCGTCGATGTCGACGCCGTGGATATGGGCGAGGAGGATGCGGCGGCGCTCGGCGGTGGTGAGTTGCCAGTTGCCGGAGCCTTTGCCGATGCCGTGGGCGTTGGGCGCGGGTTCGTAGAGGCGGGCGGGTTTCTGCTTCGCCCATTTGGCGGGGTCGTTCCTGACGTAGTAGTCGAGGTACCAGTCGAGGAGGAATTGATAGGCGCCGAGGAGGAAGGAGCCGGAGCCGCAGGCGGGATCGAGCACGCGGAGTTTCTCGATCTGCTTCGGGCTTTTGCCGGCGACGAGGGTGCCGACGGTCTGGCGGACGATATAATCGACGATGTAGGTGGGCGTGTAGTAAACGCCGCCGGCCTTGCGCACCTCGGGTTTCTCCTCGATGCGGGCGCGGTGCCCTTCGGTGAGGTGGATGACCTTGCCGAGGAAGCGCTCGTACACGCTGCCGAGGATATCGGCCGGGATGACGCTGAAGACGTAGGGGCTGGCCGGGTAGTAGAGGTTTTTGATGACGTCCTTGAGCGGGGCGTCGTCGAGCTGGAGTCGGAGCGAGAGGCGGTCGGGCGACTCGGTGCAGTCGGTATCCTTTTCGAAGTGGAAGAGGCCGGAGTTGTAGCGGTAGTCGGCGCGCTCGAATATCTCGCAGAGGCGCGGGTAGAGGTGGTTGCCGGCGGTGAGGGCCTGGAGCTGGCCGAAGGGCTCAAGGCCGCGGTCTTCGGCGATGCGCAGGAAGATGAGGCGGTCGATGAGGCGCTGGACGACGAAATTGAGGTCGCGTTGGGTGAGGGACTCGTTGCGCAGGGCGAGGTGGCGGGCGAGGAGGTCGCGCCAGCGCTCGATCTCCTCGAGGAAGGAGTCGTCGACGGTGGCGGTGCCGCGTTTGCCGCGCGTGGAGGCGGCGTATTTGTCGAAGGAGCCGCGGAGGATGGCCTCCTTGGAAAAGATGCCGGCGAGCTCGTCCCACTTCTCGGGGTAGTCGCGGAAGGTGCAGTAGAAGAGGCGGGCGGCCTGGGCCTTGTCGCCTACGGCGGGGCGGATGCGGGTGTCGTAGATGGCGAACTCCTGGAAGTCGGTGAGGATGCCGAGCGGGAGCTTGGCAGACCAGGAGTAGCGGCGGAGCTGGTAGGCGGGGGCGGGGTCGTCCTTGATGAGGACGGCGGGTTTCTTGGCCTCGACGAAAAATTTGCGGTTGCCGCCGATGCGGAAGGAGTAGTCGGGGGCCTTGGTTTCGCCGCCGATCTTGATGGCGTCCTCGTGGATGACGTCCTTGTAGGGCTCGGCATGGCCGGCCTTGTTTTCCATGTCCCAGCCGAGCGCCGCGAAGAAGGGGTCGAGAAACTCCTGGCGGAGTTGAGCCTCCTTGTAGGAAGGATCGCGGTATTGCTCCTCGTTGCGGGCGAAGAG
>MWDT01000056.1 GCA_002070825.1 Verrucomicrobia bacterium ADurb.Bin122 | reverse complement strand
GTGCTCGGGCTGGGGGCGGTGAGCGCCGTGCTGGGCGCGGCGTTTGCGCTGGCGCAAAACGATCTCAAGCGGCTGTTGGCCTACTGCTCCGTGGAAAACGTGGGCATCATCCTGATCGGATTGGGGGTGGCGCTCCTCGGGGCGGCGCATGGGGAGGTGGCCTGGGGCCGGCTGGCGCTGGCCGGGGCGCTCCTGCACGTCTGGAACCACGGGCTGTTCAAGGGGCTCTTGTTCCTTGGCGCCGGATCGGTGCTGCATGCCACCGGCACGCGCGAAATGAGCCGGCTCGGCGGGCTGTGGCGCGTGATGCCATGGACGGCCGGGCTGGTGGCGCTGGGCGCGGTGGCGATCTCCGGGCTGCCGCCGCTCAATGGTTTTGTGAGTGAGTGGCTGGTGTACCTCGGGCTGATCGAGGCGGTGATCGGGCACGGGACGGAGGCGTGGATCGCGTTGCCCGCGACGATTCTTCTGGCGGTGGCCGGCGCGCTGGCGCTGGCGAGTTTTGTGAAGCTGGGGGCGACGGTTTTCCTCGGCGCGCCGCGCACGCATGCTGTCGAGCATGCGCATGAGAGCGGTCCGTGGATGCGCTGGCCGATGGTGGCGCTGGCGGTGCTTTGTGTGATGATCGGGCTTTTGCCGGCGGCGGTCTGGCCGGTGGTGGCACGGACGGCGGCGGTGTGGCAGACGGGCGTGTCGCCCCAGCCCACGCCGGAGTTTCTCGCGACGCTGGGCCATGTGCAGCCGGCGCTGGCGCTGCTGCTCGGGCTCGGCGTGCTGCTGCTGTGGCGGCGCTCGTGCCGCAACGGGCTGCGACGCGGCCCGACCTGGGATTGCGGTTACGCAGAGCCGACGGCGCGCATGCAATACACGGGTGGTTCGCTGGCGGATCTGGCCGGCGAGTGGTTCGGCTGGCTATTTCGTCCCGAACTTCTGTCCCGACGGCCTCGCGGGTTTTTCCCGGCCGAGGGGCTGCGTGTGGCGCGCGTGCCCGAGACGGTGCTGGAGCGCATCTTGACGCCGGCCGGTGGCGTGGTGTTGCAGGTTTCCACGGCGGTGCGGCGCATGCAGCACGGCCGGTTGCAGTATTACATCCTTTATCTGCTCTTGGGGCTCTTGGCGCTCGGGCTGATCGCCATATCGGGAGGCAAGTCATGATCGTAATCGTGGAAACAATCGCGCGACTCGCGGGCTGGCTGCTGCTGGCTCCGTTGCTGCCGGGAATCATCAACAAGGTGAAGGCGTGGGTGGCCGGGCGGCGCGGGCCGCCGGTGCTTCAGCTTTACTACGATCTGGGGCGCCTCTGGCAGCGTGGCGTCGTGCTGAGCTCGCTGGCGTCGCCGGGCTTCATCGCCGGGCCGGCGGTGGCGTGGGTGGCGATCGTGGGGGCGGCGTTGCTGCTGCCGCTGGGCCCTGCGGGCGCGCTGCTCAGTTTCCGTGGAGATGCGCTGCTCGTGATCTATCTGCTCGCGCTGGCGCGTTTCGGCACGGCCTGGGCCGCGATGGAAACGGGATCTGCGTTCGAAGGCATGGGCACGGCGCGCGAGGTGAGTTATGCGGTGCTGGCCGAGGCGGCGATCATCACGGCGATGCTGACGCTGAGCGTGCATGCGCAGAGCATCACGCTCGTCGAGATGCTCACACCTGCCTCCGGGGTGGGGGCGGTCCTGCTCGGCGCCGGGCTGTTCACCGTGTTGCTGGTGGAAAACTGCCGCGTGCCGTTCGACGATCCCAACACGCACCTTGAGCTGACGATGATTCACGAGGCGATGATCCTCGACCACAGCGGCCCTCCGCTGGCGGCGATCCTGCACGGAGCCTCTGTAAAACTCCTTTTGTTTGTCGTGCTCCTGACTGAGTCGGTGGTGCCGCTCGGGCACTTCTCGGGGCCGGTGGCGTGCGCGGTGCTGGCTCTGGGCGTGCTGACGGTGACGGTCGGCGTGGGGCTCGTCGAGTCGCTGCTGGCACGGCTGGCATTCCGGCGTGTGCCGCTGCTGCTGACGACGGCGATCCTGCTGTGTCTTTTTGCCCTGTTGGTGGCGTGGAAAGGGGGGGCCGCATGAACTCAATGGTGAATCTGCTGATCGGACTGGCGATGGGTTTGAACCTGATCGCGCTGGCGAGCTCGCGGCTGCCGGCGCTGATCACCGCGATGGCGGTGCAGGGCATGGCGCTTGGCGCGATGCCGCTGCTGCTGGAGCATCATTTCGACTGGATGGTGTCGCTGGTGGCGGTGTGTACGATCGCCGGAAAGGGTTTTGTGATCCCCTATCTGCTGCGCCGGGCGATGCGCGCGGCCAACATCGAGCGGGACATGGAACCGACGATCGGCTACGTGCCGTCGTTGTTGCTCGGCGCCGGAGGGACCATCGCCGTGGTGGCGATGGCGCGTGCGCTGCCGTTGCTGCCCGAGCACGCAGGCTCGCTCATGGTGCCTGGCGCCCTTGCGTCGGTGCTCACGGGCTTCGTGCTGCTGATCGGGCGCACCAAGGCGATTTCGCAGGTCTGCGGTTATCTGATCCTGGAAAACGGCATCTACCTGTTCGGCCTGCTGCTGATCCATGTGACGCCGCTTTTCGTCGAAGCGGGCATCCTGCTCGATCTGACGGTGGGTGTCTTCGTGATCGGCATCATCGTCGACCGCATCCAGCGGGCGTTTGACACGCTCGACACGCGCAAACTCACGACGCTCCACGAATGAAACCGTACCTGCTCATCGCTCTTCCGCTGGCCGGTGCCGTCGTGGCGGCGTTCTGGCCGAGTGATCGCACACGCCCGTGGCTTTTGCCGGTTGTCGGAGCGCTGCATGCGGCGTTGTGCATATGGATGCTGATCTGTCCGCCGCCGTTGCAGCACGATGCGTGGCTGGCCTTCGATCCGCTGGCGCGCGCCGTGCTTCCCGCGGTTTCGCTGCTGTTTCTGGTGTGTGCGGCCTATGGCGTGCCATACCTGCGCACGCGAGTGGAGCGTCCCAACCGGGTGTTTGTGGCACTGCTGCTGACGATGCTCGGGTTGATGAGCGCGGGGCATCAGGCGCGGCACCTGGGTCTGCTCTGGATTGCGACGGAGGGCGTGACGCTCGCGGCGATCCCACTGCTGCATTTCACGGGGACGCCGCACGCGTTTGAGGCGACGTGGAAATATCTGTTGGTGGGCGGCACAGGCATCGCGCTCTCGCTGCTCGGATCGTTTTGTCTCGGCTATGCGTCGCTGCATGGAGGCGGCAACGGCGACCTGACGTTTACGACGTTGATGCAGCAGGGCGCGGGGCTTTCTCGCCCATGGGTGCTCACGGCGTGGGTGCTGGTGCTCGTCGGTTACGGCACGAAGATGGGTCTGGCCCCGATGCACACGTGGAAGCCCGATGCCTACGGCGAGGCGCCCGGGATCGTCGGGGCGCTGCTGGCGGGTGGTGTGACGACGGTCGCGTTTACTGCGATCCTGCGGGTGCATGCCGTGGTGGCGCTCGCTGGCGACGGTGCGATCGCGGATCGCACACTCCTGGCCATTGGTCTGTTCTCCATGTTGATCGCCGCGCTCTTCCTGCTCGGGACGCGCGATTTCAAACGCATGCTGGCCTACTCCAGCGTCGAGCACATGGGCATCCTCGCCGTCGGTGCGGGGCTTGGCGCGGCTGGCGTGTGGGCGGCTCTTTTTCACGTGTGGGCAAACAGTCTGACGAAGGGCGCGCTGTTTCTGAGCGCCGGCACGATCCGCCGTGCAGCCGGTGCGCGGACGATGGACGAGGTGCGTGGCATGTCGGCACTCACACCATACTCGGCAGCCATCTTCGTCGCCGGCATGTTTGCGGTGACGGCGTGTCCGCCGTTTGGGCCGTTCTTCAGCGAGCTGAGCGTGATCCGTGCCGCCTTTGAGGCGAAGCACTACTGGGCCGCCGCGATGTTTCTCGGCTGTCTGCTCTTTGTCTTTTTCGGAATCACCCGGGTCGTCTTTGCGATCGTGGACGGACGCCCGCACGCCCGAAACATTGAGACAAGCCGGCGTTATGCCGAGACGCTGGGCACCATCCTGCCGCCGCTGGTCCTGCTGGGGATTTCGCTCTGGCTGGGCATCTCCACGCCCAGTGTGCTGCGCACGGCATGGACAGAGGCCGTGGCCCAACTCTTCCCGACACCATGAGCACTTTCACAGCAGACGCCTTTGCATTGCTGGCCAACGGTACGAGTCTGCCGTGGGCGGAGATTCCCGAGTGGCCGGCCGCGGAGTTTGTCCGGGTGACCGCCGGTGAACTGGAACGTGGCGGGCGGCTGTGCGCGTGGTTCGGCGTGCCGGAGGGCGCTGCGACCCGCCTGGTCGCCGTGCTGGCGTTTGATGCGGGCAACACGCTCGCCGTCGGGCGGAGCGAGCCGGTGACCGGGAGTTATCCTTCGCTGACGGCGCTGTGCCCGCAGGCACACTTGTTCGAGCGCGAGGTTTTCGAACAGCACGGGCTCGTGCCCGAGGGTCACCCGTGGCTGAAACCGGTGCGGAAAGGCGCCGGTGACGCGCCCGCCAACGGCGAGTTTTTCCGAGTAGAGGGCCGCGAAGTGCATGAGGTGGCCGTCGGCCCGGTGCACGCGGGCATCATCGAGCCGGGGCATTTTCGTTTCCAATGCGCGGGCGAGGAGGTGCTGCATCTTGAGATCGCGCTCGGTTACCAACACCGTGGGATCGAGGCGGCTCTGGCCGGCGGCCCGCATCGCCGGACGATGAGCCAGATGGAGGTGGTGGCAGGCGATTCGACGATCGCGCACTCGACCGCGTACGCCTCGATCTGTGAGGGGCTGTCCGGCGTGGAGGTGCCGTTGCGCACGCAGTGGCTGCGCGCGCTGGCGCTCGAACTGGAGCGGCTTGCCAACCATACCGGAGACATCGGGGCGCTGGCGGGCGACGTGGCGTTTCTGCCCACGTCGTCGGCCTGCGGAAAAATCCGCGGCGATTTTCTCAATCTGACGGCGCTTTTGTGCGGCAACCGGTTTGGCCGCGGCTGGGTGAGGCCGGGCGGGCATCCGCTCGATCTGGATGCGGCGCGCAGCGCGACGCTGCTGAAGCGGCTGCATGGGGCGCTGGCCGACGTGGGGCAGGCGGCGGATTGGTTCTGGGAGGCGGCCTCGGTGCGCGCGCGTTTCGAGGGCGTGGGCACGGTGTCGGCGCGGCAGGCCGGCGAGCTCGGGCTGGTGGGACTGGCGGCGCGTGCGTGCGGCCTCGTCCGCGATGTGCGTTTCGATCATCCTGCGGGCTGGTACCGTTTCGCGCAGGCGCCGGTGGCGGTGTGGCCGAGCGGTGATGTGTATGCCCGCGCGCGCGTGCGCTGGCTGGAGATCCAGCGATCGGGACAGTTTCTCGACGAGCAGCTCGGGTTGCCGCCCGACGATGAGCCGGCGACGGCTTTGGGGGGGGCGCAGGGCGACGCGCTTTGCGTCTCGCTGGTGGAAGGCTGGCGCGGTGAGGTCTGCCACGTGGCGCTGACCGACGGGGCGGGGCGCTTCCGGCGGTACAAGATCGTCGATCCGTCGTTTCACAACTGGATGGGGCTGGCGATGGCGCTGCGCGGGCAGGCCGTCTCCGATTTCCCGATCTGCAACAAGAGCTTCAACCTTTCCTACTGCGGCTTCGACCTCTGAGCCGCGCACTGCGCCATGCTAGCCTTCGACACCATTGCCCATCGGTTGAAACGCGGTTGCGAGACGATCGCCTATCCCAAGGGACCGGCTCCGGCGCTGCCGGACCGCCATGGCGGCGGGTTGCGCGTGGAGGCGGCGAAGTGTGCGGACGGTTGCGCGGCGTGCGTGCCGGTGTGCCCGACGGAGGCGATCGCGCGTGCGGCGGGTGGCGCGGTTGCCCTCGATCTGGGCCGTTGCCTGTTTTGCGGTGCGTGCGTGGCGGCGTGTCCGTCGCAGGCGATCGTGCGGACCAATGATCACCGTCTGGCGGTGCGGCGGCGCGAGGACCTGATGCTCGGGGCGCCGGGCGCCGAGGAGGCGCGGCTGGCGGCGGCGCTCGACGAGAAGTTGAGGAAACTTTTTGGGCGGTCGCTGCGGCTGCGGCAGGTGAGTGCCGGTGGTTGTGCGGCGTGCGAGGCCGACACGAACGTGCTCGGTACGATTGGCTGGGATCTGAGCCGCTTTGGCATCCAGTTTGTGGCGTCGCCGCGGCATGCGGACGGGCTGCTGGTGACGGGGCCGGTCTCGCGCAACATGGAGCTGGCGCTACGGAAAACGTGGGACGCGGTCTCCGATCCTCGGATCGTGATCGCGGTGGGAGCGTGTGCGATTTCGGGCGGGCCTTTTGCGGGGCACCCGGAGGTGCGCGATGGCGCGGGCGCGGTGTTGCCGGTGGATTTGTTCATCCCCGGATGTCCGCCGCATCCGCTCACGATTCTCGATGGGATGCTGCGCCTGCTGGGACGGCTGGAGCACGACCGCAAGCCGGTCACGCTGGCGAGCTGAGCCACGCGGGGCGGGTTACTCGACGGGGCGCTCGCCGAGGACGTCTTTGAGAGACTTGGCGAGGTCGGTGACGCGGTAGGGTTTGGTGACGTAGCCGCTGAAGCCGAGATTGAGGTAGCGCTGGATGACGTCGTCGTTGTCGTAGCCGGTCGAGACGATGGCGACGACCTCGGGGTCGATCTCCTTGAGTGCGAGGAACGCTTCTTCGCCGCCCATGCCGCCGATGATGGTGAGGTCCATGAGGACAGCGTCGTAGGGGCGGCCGATGCTGAGATAACTGCGGTAAAGTTTGATGGCCTCCTCGCCGTTGCGGGCGACGTCGTATTTGTAGAAGAGGCTTTCGAGCATGTTGCCGGTGAGGGCGCAGATGTTCGGGTCGTCATCCATGACGAGGATGCGGCCGGTGCCGTAGCGCAGGGTGGCCTGGCGGCGGGCCTGGACATCGGCGGGGCCGTCGGCAACGGGGAGCAGGACGGTGAACTGGGTGCCGTGGCCGACCTGGGACTCGACGGTGATGAAGCCGCCGTGTTTCTGGACGATGTTGCGGACGGTGGCGAGGCCGAGGCCGGTGCCGTGGCGCTTGGTGGTAAAGAAGGGGTCCCAGATCTTCTGGAGGTTTTCCGGGGGGATGCCGTTGGCGTTGTCGGAGACGTCGAACTGGACGTAGGTGCCGCAGGGCAGGTCGGCGGGGGTGCGGTCGGAGAGGGTGATGGTCTGCACGCGCAACTCGATCTGGGGACGGTGCGGCGGCGGGGGCATGGCCTGGATCGCGTTGACGATGAGGTTTTGGAAAACCTGGAGGATCTGGGCGCGATCGACTCGGATGGGCGGGATTTTTTCGGCGAGCTGGCGGTCGAAGACGGTGGCCGAGCCGGCGGCGGCGATGCGGATGGCGTCGTCGAGGATTTCGGCGGGGGCGAGGGTCTGGCGGTTGCCGGAGCCGCCCTTGGCAAAGGCGAGAAGTTGTTTGCTGAGGGCCTTGGCGGCGAGGCAGGCGTTCTCACTGTCGCGCAGCCGCGAGTAGTCGCGGTTGTCGTTGGCCAGCGAGACGCCGCCCATGATGGTGGTGAGCAGGTTGTTGAAATCGTGGGCGATGCTGCCGGCGAGCAGGCCGAGGGACTCGAAGCGGTTGACCTTGATGAGCTCGTCGGGGGTGAGGCTGAGCTCGTCGGGGTCGCGGAAGATGATGATGGTGCCCTCGGGCTGGTCGCCTTTTTTCGAGTAGGTGCGGGCGGTCCAAACGATGGGGACGGGCTTGCCGTGGGGCTGGGGTGGGCGGAGTGCGTGGGCGTCGCACAGAGGCAGGGGCGCATCGGCGTGGATGGCCTGGGTGCAGGGGTCTTCGGCGAGGGGTTTGCCGGTGGTGCGATCGATGAGGCGGAAGACTTCCTTGAGGGGATGCCCGAGCGCCTGGGCCATGCGCGTCTGGAGGAGGCGGATGGCGGTGGCGTTGAGGTCGCGGATATTGCCGAGGACGTCGGTGACGATGACGGCTTCGGCGAGGTTGGAGAGGAGGGCATCGACCCAGGTTTGTACGGGAGTGCCGGAGGCGGCGTCGGTGTCGATGAGCGCGGGGAGCGGGCAGCAGTAGCCGACGATGCGCTGGAGGTCCTGTTTGCGGGAGTAGTAGCGGCGGGCGCCGATCAGGACGGGGAGCCAGTGTCCGTCGCGGTGGCGCAGCTGGGTAGTTTCAACAAAGGAGTTTTCGCCGATGATGCCGCGGGTGGCAAACCAGGCGGCGAGGCCTTCGGGCGTGTTGGCCGGTGGGAGGAGCTGGCAGAGGGTGCCGATGGAGGAGGCGAGGGCGCCGTCGGGATGTCCGGTCAGCCGGGCCCAGGCGGGGGAGAGCCAGCAGGTCTTCTGGGTGAAATCGATCGAGAACGCGGCGAGCGGGCGCTCGCTGCCCATGGCCTGGAGCCACTCGTCGCTGACGAGCATGGCCTCCTCCTGCTCCTTGCGCTCGGTGATATCGAGGTGCAGCCCGACGACACGCTGGAGTTTGCGCTCCGGGGAGACGATGCGCAGGCCCGTGCAGTGCATCCAGACCCAGTGGCCGAGGCGGTGTTTCATCCGGTACTCGACGGAGAAGGCGTGTTGGCCCGGGGTGGGCGCGTGGGTGCCGAGCTGATCGGGCGCAGCGCGCGTGTCTTCGGGATGGATGAGCTGCTGCCAGGTTTTGTAGGTGTTGGGCAGCTCGGCATCGACGTAGCCGAGGAGCTTTTTCCAAGCCGGCGAGTAGTGGGCGGTGTTGGTCTGGAAATTGAGATCGAAGACGGCGAGGCCCTGGTCGGATGCAAGCAGGCCGACGCACTGCTGGAGCGGGGTGGTGGCCGCGGGGGCCGAAGGGGGACCGGCGGGCGCGGGGTCGGGGAGCGCCGTGGGCGTGAGCGTGGCGAAGTACGCGTTGAGCGGCCCGGTGAGCTTTTCGAGTTTCAGGCTGACCTGGGCGGGTGCGCCTTCGCGCGGGAGCGCTTCGAGGGCGAGCGGGCTGCGGCGTGCGGCCCCGGTGAGCACCTCCCATTGCGCTTCGAGGAACTCGGGATCGTCGGAGACGACTTCGAACTGGAACAGGCGGACGAACGGCTCGCCAATGAGTTCGTAGTCTCCGGCCTGCCAGAATCGGCGGGCGGCGGCGTTGGCGGACAGAACGACACCCTGCTGGTCGAGAAGAAGGACCGGCAGGGTCTCAGCCGCCGCAGGGGTCGAGGTCGCGGCGGCAGGGGCTGTCTGTTTGGCTCGCTGCACGCTTGAGTTGGGTGGGATCACCAGAGAGCCACGATTCGGTGCGTTTGGCGAGGAAATCGATATAGGCCGGGTGGTCGTTGAGGCAGGGGATGTGCTGAAAACAGTTTCCGCCGGCGGCCAGGAAGCTCTCCCGCCCCGTGACGGCGATCTCTTCGAGGGTCTCCAGGCAGTCGGTCACGAAGGCGGGCGTGAGGACGAGCAGGCGGCGTTTCCCGGCCTCGGCGAGGCGCTTGAGCTCGGCGTCGGTGTAGGGAGCCAGCCAGGGTTCGCCGACGAGTCGGGATTGAAACGCGACCGAATAGCCATCCTCGGCGAGTCCGGCGCGGGCGGCCAGTGCGCGCGTGGTGGCGAGGCATTGGGCCTTGTAACACGTGGCGTGGGCGGGCGACGGCGTGGTGCAGCAATCGGCGCTGGCGGTGCAGTGTGCGTGCGTGGGGTCGGCCTTGCGCAGGTGGCGGATCGGGATGCCGTGGTAGCTGAAAAGCACGTGGTCGTGCGGCTGGGCGAGGTAGGGCGCGGCGACGGCGTGCAGCGCTTCGATGTAGTCGGCGTCGGCGTAGAAAGGCGGCACCGTGGTGACTTGGATGTGCGGGGCCAACCGGGCAAACTCGGCGAGCGCCTTGGTCACGAGCGTGCCGCGGCTGGAGTCGGCGTGGTGCGGGTATTGCGGGAAAAGCAGGACCTGCTCGATGCCTTGGGCG
>MWDT01000055.1 GCA_002070825.1 Verrucomicrobia bacterium ADurb.Bin122 | reverse complement strand
CGCCGAGTCGGGCCGCCCCGGCCCGGTCTCCATCGACGTGCCCAAGGACGTGCAGACCGCCGAAATCGAGGTGGATCACCTGCCCGAGCCCGGCCGAGCCCGCCCCGTGCCGCCCTGCGCCGACGCGCTCATCGACGAACTCGCCGCGCGCCTCACCGCCGCGCGCCAGCCGGTGCTGTACCTCGGCGGCGGCGTGATCGCCTCCGGCGCCTCCGATCTGGCCTGTGAACTCGCGCAACGTGCCTCCGCCCCCGCGGTGAGCACGCTGCTCGCACTCGGCGCCATCCCGCCCGAGCACCCGCTGCACATGGGCATGCTCGGCATGCACGCCACCTGCGGCGCCAACCACCTGCTCGAAGAGGCCGACCTCGTGCTCGCCATCGGCGCGCGTTTCGATGATCGCGCCACCGGCCGCCTCGCGGAGTTCTGCTCGCGCGCCGCCATCGCGCACATCGACATCGACCGCGCCGAAATCGGCAAACTCAAGAAACCCTTCCTCGGCCTCGTGGGCGATGCCGCCGACATCCTCCGCCGCCTGCTCGCGCGCCTCGCCCCGCAGGCACGGCCCGAGTGGCGCGCCCACGCCGCCGCCCTGCGCGCCGCGCATCCGCTCATCGTGCCAACACCGGCGGAGGCGCCCACGCATCCGGCCAACATCTGTCGCTTCCTCGGCCAGCACCTGCCGACCGACACCCTCATCGCGACCGACGTGGGCCAGCACCAGATGTGGGTGGCGCAGTCGTATCCGTTTCGCCATCCGCGCACGCTGCTCACCTCCGGCGGCCTCGGCACAATGGGCTTCGGCCTGCCCGCCGCCATCGGCGCCGCGCTCGCCGCACCCGGCCGCCGCGTGGTGTGCCTGAGCGGCGACGGCTCCATCCTCATGAACATCCAAGAGCTCGCCACCCTCGCCGAGCTCGACCTGCCCGTGGCCGTGCTCGTCTGCAACAACGCGCACCTCGGCCTCGTGCGCCAGCAACAGCAGCTCTTCTACGGCGGCCGCTACTCCGCGTCGCAGCTCGGCGCGGGCCCGGACTTCGCCGCCCTCGCGCGCGCCTTCGGCGTCCGCGGCGTGCGCCTCAATCCCGACGGCGATCCGCACCGCCAGCTCGCAGACGCGTTGGCCAAATCCGGGCCTTGCCTGATCGACATTCCCGTCCAACCTACGGCCAACGTTTTCCCCATGGTGCCCCCCGGCGCCGCCAACCGTAACATGATCGCCGAACCCGCCCACGACCATGCCTAAGCCAGCCAAGACCTCCGTCCTCGAACTGCACGTGCGCAACCATCCCGGAGTGATGTCGCACATCACCGGGCTCTTTGCCCGACGCGCATTCAACCTCGAAGCCATCGTCTGCCTGCCGGTCGATGGCGGCTCGACCAGCCGCATGCTGCTGCTCGTCGCCGAAGAATCGCGCCTCGACCAGATCGAACAACAGCTCGTCAAACTGCACGACATCCTCGAAGTACGCCGCCGCCCCGACGTACTCCCGACCTTCTTCACTCAACTCGCGCAGACCGCCTTCCCCAAAGCCACCACGGCGTGATCGGGCTCGCGCGTCGCAGTCCCAGGCACGCCGCTTAGCAAGCGGCGCTCCACCGCGCATCGGACGGCCTTGTGCATGTTCGGATTGATGCTCGCGAGACCGCCATTCAGCAGCGTGCCAACGAGCCCCCACGCCTTCAGCTGCCGGGCCGCGTCGCCGCTTCGAGCTGCGCGAGGTGCGCCAGTGCCTCCTCGCGCGACGCCCCGCACATTTCCTGTGTGGGGCGCAGACTCGCACACACCGCCGGGCGCTCCGGCCTGCCGAAGATCGCGCAGCGCAGATCGGGCAACAGCTGCGCACACGGCACGCCCGCCGGCTTGCCGTGCGGGTGCCCCGGAATCGGCGAGCTAATCGAGGGCGCGATGCAACACGCCCCACAGCCCGGCCGGCAATCAAGCTGCGGTGCGATCACTTCAGCTCGAGATTCACGCGCGTGCCGCCCTGCGCGGTGTCGGCGCTGCCCGCGTTGAGGAAGAGCCGCTCCGGGGCGATGCCACTGCGCAGCAGGTGCGACTGCACCGCCTGCGCCCGGTCCAGAGCCAGACGGCCCATATCGGCCTCCGTCACCTCGATGCCGGCGAGGAGGGCCTCCTCCATCTGCGCGACGGTGATCTCAAGCGGCACGACACCCGCCGACGCGGCCAGCGTGGCTTTTTTCTCGGTCGGCGCGGTCGCGACCTGGGCACCCGAGGCAGCCGGCTTGCGACCGAGCACAAAATCGAGGAAACGGTGCAGCACTCCACGGGAAGCGGGCGCGACAGGAGCGGCTGCCTTTGCGTCGTTCTTTCCCGCAGCAGGAGCGGCAGCCTGTGCGGCGAGCAAGCCGGCCAACGCCTCAGGATGATCCGCGACGAACAGGGTCTTGATCATCGCCTCGCGCTCTTCCGGCGTGACGGCGATCAACTCGGGTGCGGGCAGCTCGGGCTGGCCAGCGCGACGCACCTCCCAGATCTTTGCGCGGAGACGTTGCTCCAGCCGCACGTGCCGCAGCGCCGGCACGTCCGTGGCGGCGTCGAATGACCCGGTCAGATCGAGATTGAGCCCCGGGCGAGCTGCGAGCGCCTTTTGCAGCGTTTCCAACTTGGCGAGCTCGGAGGCGCCGGGCGTCGCCGTGCCCGGGAGAAACTCACAGTAGGAGAGCTCTTCTCCTCCGCCGCCAAACATCGAACCGAGCAGCGAAAACGGCGAGGTGGCTGCCTTGGTCAGCAGGTTACCGATCACGCGCCAGACGACGCGGCCGATCTTGAACTCGGGATCGTCGAGACTGCCCTGTACCGGCAGATCCACCACGATCTGGCCCTTCGTGTCCTTGAGCAGGGCGACCGCGAGGCGGACCGGCAGACCGGTGGCATCGGGGCTCTCGACCTTGTTGCCAAAGGTGAACTGGTCGAGCGTGAGGAGCGTGGCGCTGTCGAGCTTGCGATCGGCGAGCGCGACTTTGACGTCGAGCATGAGTTTGCCGCGCGCGAGAGCGTAGCCGGCGTATTTGCCGCTATACGGACTAAAGGGGACGAGGTCCATGGATCGCACCTGCACCTTCATGTCGGTCGCGGCCTGCCGTCCGAACGGATAGAGCGCTCCCGCCACCTCCACGCGGCCGAGGCCATCGATCAGGCCGTGCAGGTCCACCGTGGCGCGCGCCGCCGCATCCGAAGACAATCCGGTGACGGTGCCGCCGAATTGTTGCAACGAAACCTGCACGCCCTGCGACAGGGACTGATCGGCAAACGTGAGCGCGGCATCGTCGACCGTGAAGCGACCGAGCGTGAGCTGCATCGCGGGCGCTGGAGCCACACCGGCGGTCGGCGCCGCCACGACGGGAGCCTGCGTCGGCGCGGTCGCCGTGGGCATGACACTGGCGAGATTGAGCACGCCATCCTTGCGCACGACGACGTGCGCGGAGGGCTGGTGCCACGCGATCTCTTCGATCGTGAGAGCGTTTTTCGCGGTTGAAAAATCGATGCCCTTGATCGCGAGCGAGGCCCAGCCGGCGAGCGGCTGGAGCGCGGCGCCATCGAGCGCGAGCAGTTGCTCCACGCTGGCCTCGCCGAGAAACGCGAGCTCGGGCGCACCCGTGGGCGGGAGCGCCGCCTGCACACGGCCCTTGGTCGAGAAGGTGCCCTGCGCCACGCGTACATTGGCAAACGACTCCACATAGGGGCTCGCGTAGGCGAGCGGCAGCCCCGCGACGGTGACCGACAGATCGGCGCGCATCGGGTCAAGCGCCAGAGTGCCTTCAAGTTTGGCGGAGCCGCCCGAGGCAAAAGCCGCAGCCAGCTGCACGGGCATCGGCGCCGCCGAGCCGAGCTCGAAGTGCGCTAGCTTCAGGTCGAGTTTAGAAACCGGGATCGTGGCGACGCGCGGCGTGCTGCGGTCTTCCACGGTCACGGCAAACGCTTCGACGGCGACCTCGCCCACCTTGACGGCCGGCGCAGGCGCCGGGCTGGCAGGCACTGCGGAAACCGCCACCGTCGCAGCGGCGGCCGGTGCGGACACGGGCGCGAGCAACGTCGCCAGATCAAGCTCGCCCGAGGCCAGGCGGCGCACATGCACACGCCCGCCGGAGACCGCCACACGGGCCACCGTGGCCGAGCGCTGCGCGGTGTCGGCCTCGATGCCCGTCACCGTCAACTCGCGCACGGCGAGTGCCGGCTCGGCGCCATCGCGGGCGGCGAGTTGGAGATTCGACAGGCGCGCGAAGCCCTCGTGCAGGCGCACGACAGGGGCCTCGCCCGTGAGGTCGGCCTCGTAGCGGGCCTTCACATCGAAAGTACCCTCACGTACATCGAACCGGACAAAGTCGCGGTAGTACGGCGCGTATTTTTTCAACGCGATGCCCCCCAGGGAGAGTTCGCCAGTTGAGGCCAGCGGCACCGCCGAAAGCGTGCCCTTCCACTCGATGCGCTCGCCGGACTCCGTCGTCGCGGCAAACGCATACGGCGCCTGGTTGCCCTGGCGCGTGACGAAGTTCGTCAGCGAAAACGTCACCGGGCCGAACTGCGTCTCGAACTTCGACGAGCGGCTGTGATCGACAAAATGGAAATGCGCCTGGGAGACGGCGAGCGTGCCGATGCGCAGCGGACGGGCGGGCTTGGGCTTTTCGACCGGAGCGGCGGCAGGCGCGGAGTATTTCGCGATCAGATCCTGCACACTCAACGTGCCATCGGGCATCACGATCAGGCTGCCCTCCAGCGCATCGGCGGCGATCTCCTGAAAGCGCCACTCACCGGTGAACAGCGAAAACGAATCGAAGTTCACGAACAGGCGCTCCCAGCCGAGCAGCGTTTCGCCGTCGCGTGCCTTGATGGCGAACTGCTCGATCGTGACGGACAACGTGCACGGGTTGAGCTTCACGCGACCCACCGTCACCTCGCGGTTCAGCTCCGCCGCCAGACGTTTCTCCAACTGCGAGCGGACGATCGGCGGCGCGATGAAGTAGATCGCCAGCCCCAAGACCGCCACGCTGGCGGCGGTCCACGCCAGACGCCGTGCCCAGCGACGTCCGCTGCTCTGCTGGCGGGCCCGCTCGGCCCGGAGTTCCTGAATCGAAGGGAGTGCCATAATCGGGCAACGTGGGATTCTTTGCCCACCTACGCAAGCATCTGCCCGGCCAGCAGCCCCGGCGTTTTCCCCACGACGCGAAGGGCGCCCTTAGGGCATATCCGCGGCCCGCGCGGCACGTCTCGCTTTGACGCGGCCCGCTTTTTCACTCAACTTGCGCCTCCATTCTGCCATGACCACGGTGAAGCTGCCCGCTCTTGAACACTTCCTCCACGAGATGATCCCCCTCGCGAAAGCCATGGGTGTCGCTGTGGAAGTGAGTGACGATCAAAAGCTCGTGCTCACCGCCCCCCACGAGCAGAACAAAAATTCGCTCAACACCGCCTTTGGCGGCAGCCTCGTCTCGCTCGCCACGCTCGCCGGGTACGGCGTCGTCTGGGAACTCATGCGCAACGAGCCCGACCAGGAGAAAGTCGAGTGGCGCATCGTCGTTAAGGAGAGCAAAGCCGCCTACCGCCGCCCCGTGCTCGGCGACCTCCGCGCCATCTGCGAGCGCCCCGCCAAGGTCGCCATCGAAGAATTTGCCGCCGCCCTCAAACGCTACGGCCAGGCCAAGCTGAAGCTGCGCACCCGCATCATCGAAGACGGTAACACCGCCGTCGATGTACAGGCAGCCTACGTCGTCGTCGCGGCCCGCTAACCTCCACGAGGCAACAGTTTGAGAAGCCCCACGGCAGCGCCTTGCCGCGCTTTCCGGTTATCCTGAGCCAACTGCGTGGAATTTGCTATTGCGGCCCCCGCGCACGCCAGAGATAAGCCTCCCTTCCGTCCGACGTCCGAGCGCGCATCTGCCTGCTCCGTCGGGCCCTACCATCGCGGCTGCTCCCGCCTTTTTTTGCGGTGAGCGCCTGCATCAACAACAAAAACAACAACATGTCAGATCAAGATACGTCCGGCACCCCTGCCGCGGCTCCCAGCGAGTCCGCCAACGTGCCGGCCACGCCAGTCGCCCCGGTCGCCGCGGTTTCCCCCGCCAGCGCCCCGGCCCCGACGGCCCAGACCGAGCCGACCTCCACGTTCGGCACCACCCGCGGCTCAGGCCTCGCCCGCGGCAAACGCAACAGCGCCCCCGCGGCTTCGGCCGCTCCCGCCTCCGGCGGCTATAAACCCACCGCGATCGAGCTCGTCACGCCCGTCCGCGAATACCAAAACCCGTTCGCTCCCGTGGAGCCCGAGCCCGCTCCGGCTCCCGTCGCGAAAGGACCCGCCGCCCCGGCCCCCGCGCCTGCGGCTCCCGCTCCCGTAGCCGACACTCCGGCTCCGGTGGCCCAGACTCCGGCCCCCGCCGCTCCCGCCGAAACAGCCCCCGAGGCCAAGGCCCCGGAAGCCAAGGCCGAGCTCAACATCCTCCCTCCGGCCGAGCACAAAGAGCCCGCCCAGAGCTGGGAGAGCAACTCCTTCGGCGACGGCCGTCCCGCCCGCGAAGACCGCCGCCGCGACGAGCGCGCCACCTTCCGCCCGGAACGCCGCGACGACAAATTCGTCCCCCGCTCCGAGCAGGGCGGCGAGCCCCGCCGCGACCGCGGTGAGCGCGGCAATCGTGGCGAATTCCGCCGCGAAAACCGCCCCGAGCAATCCACCTCCACCCAACCGGCCACCCCGGCTCCCGCTCCCAAGGCGGAAGAGCCCAAGAAGTCCGGCGGGTTCTTCGGCTGGCTGAAGAGCCTCTTCTCCAGCGAACCCGAGCAAAAGCCCAAGCAGGAAGGCGACCGCGAGCCCCGTCAGGGTGGCCAACGCCGTCGTCATCGCGGCGGCCAGGGCCGTGGCGGTGACCGTGGCGGTTTCGCACCCCGCGAAGGCGGCGAATATCGCGGCGGTGGCTACCCCCGCAACGAAGGCGAACGCGGCGGTGACGGTTTCCGTCGTCGTCGCGGCGGACGTGGCGGCGGGCGCAACCGCTTCCACGACCGTGGCGACCGCGGCCCGCGTGATCACGGCGGCGACCGTGGTGGCCCAGGCCCGCAGGCGAGTTAATCCTTGCCAACCCCGCGCCCCAGGCGCGCAGTTTCAGGCGTCCGCTTTTCCGGCGGACGCCTTTTTTTCGCCCTCTCGCACGCGTCCCACTCCATGGCAGACCTCATCGTCCACGGCGGCCACCCGCTCAGCGGCACCATCGTCCCCTCCGGCAACAAAAACTCCGTGTTGCCCATCCTCTGTGCCACGCTGTTGACCGACGAACCCGTCACCCTGCGAAACGTCCCCGCGATCACCGACCTCGAAAAACTCGTCGGTTTTTTCCAAGAACAGGGCTCCCGCATCGACTGGGACCGCGCCGCCGGCGTGATGCAGATCGACCACACCGGCTTTCGCGCGCAACTAGCCAACGATGAGCTCCCGCAGGACATGCGCTCCACGGTGCTCCTCTACCCCGCGCTCCTGCACCGCCTCCGCCAGATTTCCATCTCCACCAACGCCCAGGGCTGCTCGCTCGGCGTGCGCGAGATCGATCCGCACCTCGAAATCCTCCGCGCACTCGGCGCGCTCGTACACGAGGGCAACCCGCTCACCATCGGCCTGCCCAACGGCTTCCAAGCCGCCCGCCACTGGCTCGACTACATGTCGGTCACCGTCACCGAAAACTTTGCGATGGCCGCCGCCCTCGCGCGCGGCACCTCCACGCTCATCAACGCCGCCAGCGAACCGCACGTGCAGGATCTCTGCGCGATGCTCGCCGGCATGGGCGCGAAAATCTCCGGCATCGGCACCAGCCAGCTCGTGATCGAGGGCGTCGAGCGCCTCCACGGCGGCACCTTCACCATCCAGACCGACTACCACGAAGTCGTCACCTTCCTCGCGCTCGGCGCGATCACCGGCGGCGAGGTCCGCGTGGAAAACTCTCTCCCGCAACACTTCGACCTCATCGCGCGCGCCTTCGCCAAACTCGGCGTCGCCATCACCCACGAGGGCACCACCGCCATCGTGCGCCGCGGGCAGCCACGCCGGATCGAGACGCCCTACACGTCGAACCTGCTGCCCAAGATCGAGGCCGCGCCGTGGCCGTATTTCTCCGTCGATCTGCTGCCGCTCATGGTCGCGCTCTCCACGCGTTGCGACGGCACCATCCATTTTTGGAACAAGGTTTACGAAAACGGTTTTTCGTGGATCCCCGAGCTGGCGAAGTTCGGCGCGCACACGATGGTGAGCGACCCGCACCGCATCGTCGTCTTTGGCAACCGCCCGCTGCGCCCCGCCGTCGTCGACTCGCCGTACGTCATCCGCGCCGCCGTTGCCCTCACGATGGTCGCCGCGAGCATCCCCGGCAAAAGCGTGGTGCGCAACGCCGAGATCATCCGCCGCGCCCACCCTCGCTTCGTCGAAAACCTCCGCTCCCTCGGCGCCGAGCTCGAGTGGAAATAACCCGCCTTTCACGCCGTGCCCGAGCCCAAATCCTCCCGCGCCAAGTCCGCCGCCGCCGCCGCCCCGACCGGACTCGGTTTCATCACCAACACGCTTGAAGCGCCCGTCTCGCCCGCCGAGGCCGCGCTGCGCCCGCTCTCGTTTTCCGACTTCGCCGGCCAGGCCAAGACCGTCGAGCGGTTGCAGGTGATGGTCGGCGCCGCCAAGCGCCGCGGCGACGCGCTCAACCACGTGTTGCTCTCCGGCCCGCCCGGACTCGGCAAGACCACGCTCGCGCTCATCCTCGGCCAGGAGCTCGGCAAAAACGTGCGCATCACCTCCGGCCCCGTCGTCGAAAAAGCCGGCGACCTCGCCGGCCTGCTCACGAATCTGGAGGAAGGCGACCTGCTCTTCATCGACGAAATCCACCGCATCCCGAAAACCGTCGAGGAGTACCTCTACTCGGCGATGGAGGATTTCCGGCTCGATATCATGATCGATCAGGGGCCCAACGCCCGCAGCGTGCGCCTCTCGCTGCCGCGCTTCACGCTCGTCGGCGCCACCACGCGCGCCGGCCTGCTCACCGCGCCGCTGCGCTCGCGCTTCACGCTCCAGACGCGCCTCGATTACTACGACGCCGCCACGCTCATGGGCATCGTGCAGCGCAGTTGCCAGTTGCTCCAGGTCGAGATCGATGCCGGCGGCGCCAAGGAGATCGCCACGCGCTCCCGCGGCACGCCCCGCATTGCCAATAATCTCATCCACTTCGTCCGCGACTACGCGCAGGAGCGCGCCAAGGGCAAAATCACGCAACCCGTCGCCGCCGCCGCGCTGGAGTTGCTGGAGATCGACGCCCGCGGCCTCGACGAGATGGACAAGCGCATGCTGCGCATCATGGCCGAAAACTACCGCGGCGGCCCCGTCGGCATGAGCACCATCGCCGTCGCCGTCGGCGAAGAGGCCGAGACGCTCGAAGAGGTGCACGAACCTTTCCTGATTCAGGAAGGCTACCTGCAACGCACCCCGCAGGGCCGCGTGCTCACCGGCAAGGGTTACGAGGCCATCGGACTCAAGTCGCTCACGTCCGAACAGGGCTCGCTGCTCTGATCGGCCGCATACAACGCCTCCGCCTCCAACAGCTCCGGCTCCATCGCCGGACGCGCCATCCACTCCACCCACACGGTCCAGGCGCACACGGCCATCCGCCCGGCGCCGATGCAGGCCTGGAGCACGCCCATGATCTGCAACCAGAGCACGCGCGCCACGGAGCCGCCCGTCACGCCTTCCATGCCGGCCATCACCCACATCGCCACCCCTACCACGAGAAATGCCAAAGCGTGTTTTGCATCGTTCATGCCCCGGTGCGACCCCCGCACCGCGACTTTGTTCAAAATAATTACAATAGCGGCGGCGTCTCAAACGCCCCGTCCACGCGTTTCACCACGAGCCGCTTGAGCTCCAAGATCATGAGCGTCGCCGACGCCTCGCCCACCGACAGCGACGCGCCCGCCGCGATCTGATCGAGCGTGCGCGCCTCGCCGCCCGCCAGCAGCGCGAGCACC
>MWDT01000054.1 GCA_002070825.1 Verrucomicrobia bacterium ADurb.Bin122 | reverse complement strand
GGGTAGGTGTGATTTCCAGTTACAGCACAGGTTACACCGTCCCGCGTAGTTTTGGCAAGTGCTATTTTGAAAAACCCCAATAAAAACGCTATATCGTACTACAGAAAACGCGCGAAATCTTTCGGGAGTTCGATTCTCCCCGCCTCCACCATCTTAAAAACGCAGGAAAGCCGCTTAAATATTGGGTTTGAGCGGCTTTTTTGTGTTTCGTACCTGTCAGTTAACTGTTGATGTTTTGGGGTTATTGCGGTATCTTGCTTGTGGTTGCTTAAGGAGGGTTTTCGACGGGAAGGAGACGGATATGGCGATCTATAAGCGGAAGGAATCCAAATACTGGTGGTACTCTGTCTATAAGCGCGGGGGCGGGTATGTCTGGGGCAGCACCGGCAAGGAGAAGAAATCCGAGGCGGAGGCCGTTGAGAAGGTGATCCGTCTGGCCCACCAAGGGGACACCCCTACCGACCGGCTGCACGCGATGATCGACGCTCTTGCGGGCGCGAAACGGACCGGCCTGCCGCTGGCCGGGGTCTGGGATGTCTATGCGGACTGGATGCGGAGCGTCGGTCGGTCAATGGCGCCGATCACGGAGCGGAAGAGGAAACGGGTTGTTGAACGTTTCGCGGAGTGGGCGAAGGAGAACTGGCCGGCCGTGGCCAACGCGGGACAGGTTGACCGGGCCTGCGCAGCCGGATTTGCCTCTTGGCTGGCCAAGCAGGGATCGGGCGGCAAGACCCGACGGAATATCATCGGTGAGATCGGGACGGTCTGGGAGGGCCTGCGGCGCGTGCGCGACGATGTGACGGTGAACCCGTGGCCGTTGGTCCTGCCGGGCGATGACAGTGAGCGGCTGCCGCCTTTCACGCCGGAACAGGAAAAGGCGGTCATCGAGGCGGCGGACGAGATCGGCAAGGGCTGGGGTTTGGCCTGCCGGATCGCAAGGGCGACCGGGTTGCGGTACGGGGATGTGGCGACGCTGAAATGGTCGGAAGTGGACCTCGAAACGGGCGTGTTTCGGCTGCGGCCGGCGAAGACGGCGCGGCATGGGATCGATGTGATCGTTCCGGTTTGCGCGTCGGTGCGGGAGGCGCTGGGGGCCCTGTGGGCGGAGCAGGGCGGGACCAGTGAATACGTGCTGCCGGGGCATGCCGCGGCCTACCCCCATCCACACAAGGGCGAACCGGGCGCGTTCTCCGAGGTTCTGAAGAAGGCCGGGGTGACGGGCGGGCGGCATACGTTCCACTCGTGGCGGCACACGTTCAGGACGCGGCTGGCCGAGGCCGGGGTTTCGGATGAACTTGCGAAACGGCTGGGCGGCTGGACCGAGGACACAACGGCCATGCGGTATGACCACGATGGCCGCATTGACGAGTTGCGCCGTGCAGTCGAGAAGGGAATGGCGGTGCATGCCGAGCTGGGTTGAAGGAGAAACAGGGGCTATCGGTCCGGCGGAAGCGCTGTATTTTGTCGCCCTCTGCCGGAGGTTATACGTTTCAACGTCTACTGGGCATGTGGCAAGAGGGCGGCAAGTGCCTCGGCGATCTCGCGGCCTTTGGACTCGATCAGGGCGAGGAGGTCTTCGGGGGTGCGGTCGTCCACCTCGGGCTTTTTGTTGGGGTTCACGGCCTTGAGGTCGTAGACGGCGTCTTCGATTTCGCCGGCCTTGGCGGTGAGTTCGCGCGCCTCGCGGGTGACGGCGGCAAGTGCTGTCTCGGTTTCGGCAACGGCGGATGTGTCGAGCGGGCGGGCTTTTTTTAGCGCTTTAAGACGCTCGTTGATCTGGACGGCCTGCTGTGCTTTGGCGTGGGCCTGCGCTTTGAGCGGGGCGGCCTCTTCCGCGGCGACGCGCTTGCGCTCGTCCATATCGACTGTCCAGGAGAGCGGGCTGTCGGCACGGGTGGCGAGCTGCTTGAAGAAGTCGTCGAAGTGCGCGAGCGTGAGGGGCGTCTTTTTTCGGACCTTGACGTCCGTCATGTCGTAGTACCAGATCTTGGACGTGGACTTGCCTTTGGTGAAGAAGAGCAGATTGGTTTTGACGCCCGCGCCTGCGGCGGTGAAGACGCCGCCGGGGAGACTGACCACGCACCAGAGGTCACATTCGTCGAGCAGTTTGCGTTTGGTTTTGGTGAAGGCGTCCTCGTTGGTGCGGAAGAGCAGGCCCTCGTCGAGCACGACGCCGCAACGGCCGCCGTCGCGCAGGCTGCGGATGACGTGCTGCAGGAAGAGCACTTGGGTGGCGCCGGTCTTGTAGTCGAAATTGGTCTGGGCGTCCTTGCCTTCCTTGCCGCCGAAGGGCGGATTGGTGAGGATCACGTCGAAGGTCTGCGGCGCTTCGGCGAAAAGGCCGCCGTAGGTTTCCTGCCCGGTGAGGGTGTTGCCGTGCCAGAGGTTCGGCTTGTCGATGCCGTGCAGCACGAGGTTGGCCAGCGCGATGGGATAGATGAGGTTCTCCTTCTCGCGGCCAAAAAAGGTGTTGTTCTTCAGGTTCTCGAGCTGGGCGGCGTTGACGGCGGTGCCGACATGAGCGTGGATGTGTTCGTAGCTCTGGGCGAGGAAGCCGCCGGTGCCGCAGCTCGGATCGTAGACCGTCTCGTCCAGTTTGGGGCCGATCACCTTGACCATGGCGGCGATAACCTGGCGGGGCGTGAAGAACTGGCCGCCGTCGTTGCCCTTTTCGCCCATTTTGAGGAGCAGGCCCTCGTAGACCTGCGAGAGGGTGAAGACGTGGGTGGTTTCCACGGTCTCGGTGCTGAGCTGGTGGACCTTGTCCAGCACGTCCATGAAGTTGCGCTCGGTGTCGATGCGGACGCGGTCGACGCCGGTCATGATCTCGCTGATGACTTTCTGGCGCGGGGTGGCGTCGGGGATGTACTTGAGGTTTTTGAGGTGGGGCAGCAGCTCGGCGTTGATGAAGTTGAAGAATGAGCCGGCGGCGGACTTCTTGAGCGCGAGGCGCTTCCAGCCGGGCGCGGGCTCGGCGGCGTCCTCGGCGGGCGGCGCGCCCCAGTCGCGCCAGCGGAAGGGCGAAACGAGAGACGGCCGGAACGCGCCGCCGACGGCCTCGGATTCCTGCTCCTCGCGCTGCTCGCGCTCGTCGAGGATGCGCAGGAAGAGTATCCAGGTCAGCTCGGGCACGTACTGCATGGCCCCGGCGCAGTTGCCGCGGCGCATGATGTCGCAAATGGCTTTGACGGCCTGGTCCACCGACTGCTGGGTGGCGTGGCGCTTGGCGGATTTCTTTTGGGGTGTTGCGTTGACGGTGCGGGGCATGGTCAATTCCTCGGGTGCTGAGATTCGAGAACGGCGCGGCCTTTGGCGGTCAGGCGGTATTTCTGCTTGCTGCTGCGCGGTTTGTCCGGAAGGGTCATTTCAAGCAGGCCGACTTCAATCAACGTATTCAAGACTTGGTGCCTGAACTTGGTGCGATCTGTTCTGCCCGTCACAGCCATCAGGTCAACCAAGGCGCTTTCCTGCAGGCATTTACGAAGAATATCAACTTGGTGCCGACTTGGTGCCGCGACTTGACCCGCGACTTGTGGGGTGGCTTGCGGGGTCTGTCGGGCCTCTTCGAGCGGGATGGTCGTGATAAAGATGTCGGCCTGCTCTTCGAACAGGGGCTTGGCCCCGCGGCTGTAGTGCGGCAGGTACTTGGTGACGTTGAAGACGCCGGACCCCGCCTGTTCGTAGCGGCCGAGCTGCAGCATGAAACGGCAGATGGTCGGGTTCTTTGGGAACGGCGTAAAGTGCGCCGGGTCGATACGCCCGCGCAGGTGCGGCACGTGAGGGTTCTTGAGAACGACCTTGTCGCTGAAGATGGTCAGCGAGGCGGGGGCCGCGCTGGTGTACTCCCTGTGCGCGATGAGGTTGGAGACCAGCTCGCGGAAGATGCGGTCGCGCAGGCTGACGCGCTCGGTGCCCTCCAGATAGAAGGGGTCGTTCAAATGCTTCTCGACAAACCCCATGAGCCGGTCGAAAGTGTCGATCAGGTTGGTGTAGAGCATCAGGCGGTCGTCGTAGCGGTCCACGTTGTCACGCCGCAGGAGCGCGTCGAAGACCATGGCAGGCGCGGCCTGCTGGATGGCGGCGTCGCTGCCGAACATAAGGGCGGCGGCAAGCGTGAAGCCCACGTCCGCGGAGAGCGGGTCTTTGCGGATGAAACCTCCGAGGCGGAGGATCTCCTCGTCAGACAGGTTCAGCCACGGGTGGTTTTTGCGCTGGGCGCGGAACAGGTCGCGGGCCCGATCAAACAAGTCGGGACGCAAGTCCGCCATGCCCAGTCCGGGCAGCACGCGCTGCTCGGTGTAGAAACTCAATTTGCGGTTGACCAGGCCCGCTATCTGGTAAGGGTCCCTGACGCGGTAGTCGCCGTCCTCGCTGCGCAGAAACACCTCGCCGCCCGAACGGTGGACCTGCGAGCTGCACGGCACCTGAATGCGGATGAGCCACTTGCCGTCGAGCTGTTCCGCATGCGGGAACAACAGGTACGGGGGGTCGAGCTTCTGCGGGTTGTTCGAGAGATTGGCGATCTCGACCTTTAGACGTTCCACCGCGTCGGGGTTGACACCGGCGACCGTGCCGTCATCCGCCACGCCGAGAACGATGAGCCCGCCGTCGCGGTTGAGGAAGGCGCACACGGTCTCAAAGAGATTCGACGGAAGTGCATACGCCGCCTCCTTGTATTCGAGTGCCAGGCTTTCCCGATTGGCGAGTATTTGTCCCATAGTCAAAGTCCCCCGTTGAAGGCGCGGCGCAGGAGCGCGGCGGGAAGGGCGTTGATCGCATCAAGCTCGGCCTCGGCGGCGGCGCGGGCCTTTTCTGCGGCGTCCATCTGCTCGCGTAGGCGAGCGGCGAGGCGACGCTGGTCGGCAAGGGGTGGAACTGGAGCGGAATACGCCATTAATTGGTCCCTGTTCAGCTTCGGCATTCTCGCTCTCTGGGATTCAGCGACAGCATAATTTGTGAACGCTTCGGAAAGAAGCAGTTGCTGCAAGAACTCAAGTGTCATCTCGTGTAGATGAGGAGTGAGTGGATACATATCAGCGCTGCACAATCCCCTGAAATGTGCAACGGATACTTTCATGAGATACGGACGCAGTTTCGAATAAAGGACAACGCCTGACTCGAACAGGTATTTGCCGCTTGTCATATTGTCTTCCGCAGCGCTTCGCACATTCAATAGTCGGCCTGTGCCCGATTCGATGTTCTCTCCATTGACATGTGGCAGGTCCTTGTACCGAGCATCTTTGGGGTCAACCTGCCCTGATGTAATTTCTAGTACCGCACCAAGCGCTTTTCGCTTCCAATCAACAGCAAGTTTCTGATCTGGTCGCGGAAAGATCTGATTGCGAAACGCGGCGGGCAGGGCTTTGACAGCCTCCAACCGCGCCTCGGCAGCGGCGCGGGCCTTGTCCACGGCGGCCATCTGCTCCTTGAGGATCGCGGCGATGCGTTGCTGCTCGGGAAGGGGCGGGAGGGGGATTTCAAGTTTCGCCACTAGAGACGGCCTTGCGCGTGTTAACGAACCACCTACGCCTGACGTCGTGTCCATAAACGATTTATGGAAATCTTCGTCTAGTAAGGCATACTTCAAATAGTCAGGCACAGCCTTTTCTGTGCGAAATATGATCCACTCGGTTGAGGCGATCAATCGCGCGCCGTATAAATTCTCAACCACCCACGTTCGCTTGATATGTGGAACTATTTTCGAAAGAAGAACATCCCCTGGCTGAACAAGCTGCTTAGATGAACCGATTGACTTGCCAAGTACTGTTTCCGGAGTACCGCGATCAAATGACGGTATGCTGAAGAGCGTAAACGTCTCGGATGGACACGTCGCTGGGTTGACTGTGCCAGATTTCCTTGGCATGAAGTCCCCCAGCCGCACCCAGCGCCAGCCAGGCGGGAGAACCTTCTGTGCGTGTTTGTGCGTGGCAACGCTCATGCGGCGAACATCCGTGCTTTGGTTTCGATGAGGAGGTCGGCGGGTTTGCCGGCGGCCTTGAGGGCGGCGAGGCCGCCCGCGGCCTTGACCTCGGGGGTCTGGAAGATGTGGCGCATTTCGAGGACCTCGGTGCCGCCGCTGGCGAACTGGCGCGCGATGGCGCGTAGCGTGGCGGCGGCGGGCGGCGGGAGGGCGTTGAGCCACTCCTCGTGCTTGTAGGCGAAGGCGAGGGCGCGGTCGGAGCGGGTGCGGGGCGCGAGGCCCCAGCCGAGTTCGGCCAGCACGTCGTAGAGATCGTAGTCGTCGCGCTCCTCGACGCGCCGCAGGACCGTAGGCAGGTAGCCGGAGCGGTTGAGCAGGTCGAGGAGTTCGCCGCGCGCGGGCGGGTCGATCCAGCGCGTGCGGAAGTCGGCGAGGGAATGCACCTCGGCGACGAGGCGTTCGGCGAGGCGGGCCTTGTATTCTTCGAGCGGGACGGGCATGGCCTTGCCGTCGACATCGGCGACGATGGAGCGGCCGGCGGGCGTGACGTGTACGTCGAAGCCCTCGACGACGAAGGAGGGTTCGGGCGGCGGGGGCGGCGGATGTTCGCCGCCGTCGTTGCCGTCTTCATGGCCTTCCCCTTTGTCGCGCGGGGGCGGGGTGACGAATTCCCCGCCGAAGAGGCGGGTGGCGTCGGTGTAGTCGTAGACGCGGAACATGAGCTTGCCGGTGGCGGGGTCGATGCGGGTGCCGCGGCCGACCATCTGGCAGAAGTTGATGGGGCTCTGGAGGTACCTGAAGAAGACGATGTTGCGGACGCAGGGCACGTCGACGCCGGTGGTGAGCAGGTCAACCGTGGTGGCGATGAAGTGCGAGCGGGAGGAGGCGCGCAGGTCGGGGAGCTGGTCGTTGCCGCTGCTGGCGGCGGTGCATTTGAAGGCGTAATTTTCGAGGCGGGGTTTGCCCTGCGCGGTGCACCACGCGGAGTAAAGATTGTTCAGGCAGATGGCAACGTCGTCGGCATGACGGTCGCGGGCGCAGAAGACGATTGTCTTCTGTTCGGGGCCGCCGGTGTCGAGGAGGTATTTGAAGAGGTCGCGGCACATGGCGAGCACGCGGTCGGGCAGGAGGATGCGGTCCTCGTACTGGGTCTTGCGGTAGAGCTCGTCGATCTGCGCGGCGGTGACGGGCTGGCCGGTGAGGGCGTCAACGGGGTGGCGGGCGAGGATCTCTTCGCGCGTGATGCCTGTGTCGTCGAGATTGACGCGGCCCTTGACGATCTCGCAGGCGGCGAGGTAGCCGTCCTCGATGGCCTGGGAGAGGGTGTACTCGTAGACGGGGGGGCCGAAGTGGCGGTGGTTGTCGGCGCAGACCGCGGCGTCGGCGAGAAGGGCAGGAGTCGGGGCCGCATAGGCGGCACCGGGCGGGTCGGTGTGGATCGAGGCGTCGGAAAGGGAGGTGCCCTCCGGGTCGGCGGCACGACGGAAGGGCGCGTCCTGCGGTGCGGGGGTGAACGCGTCCGCGGCCGCCGGCGGGGTTTGGGGTTCGGCCTCGCGTTCGAGCGTCTCGGCGAGCTTGCGGGGGGTGGCGGTGAGGCCGACCTGGGCGGCGTCAGGATTGCGGCGCAGAACCTCGGACCATTTGCCCCAGGCGGAGCGGTGGCATTCGTCGATCACGATGTGGGTGAAGGCGCCCTCCGGATAGAACTCCGAAAGGAGGTTCGAGTCGCCGTCGCCGTTTTCGACGCCGAGGGTCTGGTAGGTGGCGATGTGGACGCGGGCGTTCTTGGCGTTGTTCGTACCTTCCGGCTTGCGGAAGACCTCGGCGGCGTCCGAGCCGAAAATGTTCTGGAAGTGGCGCAGGGCTTGGGAGCGCAGCTCGTCACGGTCGCAGACGAAGAGCGCGTTGGTGTACTCGCCGGAGTCGGAGATGCGCTTGAGCAGGTTGACGGCGATGAAGGTTTTGCCCGCGCCGGTGGCGAGGGAGAGCAGGGCGCGACCGGGCTTGCCGGCTGTCGTGTCCCGGGCGAGTTTCTCCATGACGGCGCGGATAGCGGCGTCCTGATAGTAGCGGCGGGCACCCTCGCCTCCGGCATAGGGCTGGAGCAGCGGTCGGGCGACGGGCGAGGCGAGCGAGAAGCCCATGCCCTGCTCATAGCGGGCGCGAAGCTGGTCCGGGGTCGGGAACTCGTCCATAGGGCGCGGGGCCGAGGTCAGGCCGGTGAAGGCGTCGTACTCGATGAAGAGGTGGCCGTTGGAGGAGAAGACGAATTTGACGTTCTGCCGCCGGCACTCGGCATAACCCTTGCCTTGTTCGAGGCCGTGGCCGGGCGGAAGGCTTTCCTTCTTGGCTTCGATCAGGGCGAGCGCCACGGGCTGGGTTTCAACGTTGACCTTGAGGCGCAAGACATAATCCATCTTGCCGCGCGAGCGGCGGCGCGCCCGACCGTTGATGATCTCGACCGTGCCGGCGGTCACTTCACGGCGGATACAGTCCTCGGTCCAGCCCTTCTTATGGAGGACAGGATCGATCAGTTTGGCTCGTGTGTCGGACTCGTTGAGGTACATGACGGCATATTGAAGTTACACTTTCCGGAGTGTAGCACTTCGGGAGAAGGCGGGGCGAGGGCAAAAAACGCGGAATTGATGGGCTTACAGGGGGCGGGATGGACGGCTGGGAAAGGGTGCGGACAATGGATATTACCGGCCTAAAAAACCGTGAAATAAGGCTTGCTTTCACGCGCTTGCCATGGTTCACAATCTTTGTTATTGTCCGAATTGCTTTCGCGGGACAGAAGTTTTTTCGAACCGGCATGACCTCGGACGGTAAAGCTGACAACGCGCGAAAACTCACTGTAGTAACCGAGTTACCGAGCACACGCAAACGCACACGCAAACGCAAACGCAAACAGCAAACAGCAACTGAGCAAACAGCACACGCAAACAGCAACTGAGCAAATAGCAGACCTATAGCAACGCACAAACTCTGGAAACTTCAGAAACGCAGAGACGCTAGAAACCACGAAGCGAAGTGACCAGGGTCTTGCGAAAGCAGACCCCATTTTGACCCGTCAGGCTTGCCTGAGCAGCGGTCAATGGGGTTTTTGTTTGTGAAAAATCAGCGGTTGCTGCGTTTTCAAGCGGCGCACATTTGTACCGGTCTCACAGCTTGAAACAAGGGCTCAGTCAAACATGAAAAAGCTGTTTGGAAGAAAGATCACACTAGCGGCGGGATTTCAACGGAATGGAGGCTCACCATGCCGATGATCGTTGAACGTCCGCGCTGGGCCAAGCGGGACTTGGCGTTAAAGCTGACGGGAGTCAGCGAGTGCATGCTACTTAAGCTCGTGAATGACGGCGTAGTTCGCGCTCGGAAAATGGACGTCCGGAAAAAATCCGGCTGTGTGTTCTGCATACCCGATGTCGAGGAGTGGCTGGAGAACGAAGCGCCGCACGCCGGTCCGTTCGTTTTGCCGCAACCACAGCCCGAGGAGGAGGCTTCATGGAGAGGGAACAAGGAAGGTGGTGCGGAATGAACATCGTTTACGACAAAAAGTATCTGGAAGAGGTGACGGAGAACATGCGCAAAGGCGAGGAATTCGTCAGGAGGTACGTGGAGCGGACCGGGTTCCCGGGGGTGAAAAAGACGTTGGACGAATACGCCCTAGACGTCACACGGAGCCGGGACGCGCGGGAGTGCCTGACCGCGGTGCTCTGCTGCTCCGCGCTTCTGCGGGGGGTGCGGGACCACGTCAGGCGGGAACTGGGGCCGGAAGTATAGCAACGGAGGTTTTTGTCATGTATAAAGTCAACCTTTCAACGAAACCCACGTTCAGCTCGCCTTTGGAGCTTCTCCTTAAAGGCGGCTACATCACGCAGCAGGGTGCCGTCGAGTGTCAGGCTGCCGCCGATCTGATTGCACCGCAGAAAAGGAAACTGGCGGGGAAACTGCTCCCGCTCGGGCAGTTCCCGGATCCGATCCCGGAGGACAGGAACCCGTCCGCGCTGTTCCGCAACGGCTGGTTGCGCAAGGGCGGCGGGGCCTTCCTGATCGCCCCCTCTGGCGTCGGTAAGTCCGTCCTGACCGTCCAGGCCGCGATCTGCTGGGCGCTGGGCCGGCCGTTTTTCGGCATCTGCCCGGTCCGG
>MWDT01000053.1 GCA_002070825.1 Verrucomicrobia bacterium ADurb.Bin122 | reverse complement strand
CAGGGCCTCTTCGGCGCGAATTTCAACATGATCTACACCTTCCCGGTGCTCTTCGTCATCTCGCTCGGCGGCTGCCTCGCCGGCACCCTGCTCACCAAGCCCGAAGACGACGCCGTGTTGAAGAAGTTCTACAAAACCGTGAACCCCTGGGGCTGGTGGGGCCCGGTGCGCGACAAGGTCCTCGCCGAAGATCCGAGCTTCGCGCCCAACCGCAGCGCTGCGCGCGATCTCACCAACGTCGCCGTCGGCATCGTCTGGCAGCTCACGCTCGTCACCATGCCGATCTACCTCGTGCTGCGCCAGTGGGGCGTCGTCGCCGGGATCTTTGGACTCTTCGCCGTTTGCTCGGTGTTCATGAAGTTCAACTGGTACGACAAACTCGAGAAAGCGCCCTGACCCCGCCGGCGAACATCTTCCCCTTCGGCTCTCTTCCGCCGGGAATTTGCATTCCCGGCTTTTTTTCGCCCGGGACCAAGGAGGCCATGTGCCGCCTTGCGCCCCGGCGAGGTTTCCGTCTTAACCACACGCTGTGCCAAGCAACGCCGCGTCTCGCCCCCCCCACTCCCGTACGCCCCGCGCCCTCCTCACGGCGGCGTTTCTAGCCCTCGGCTCCACCCTCGCCGCCCAGCCGGACTTTGCCGCGATCAAGGCCCGCGCCAGCCGCGGAGATGCCGAAGCGCTCAACACTCTCGGCAACGCCTACGCCAACGGCCAGGGCGTGACCCGCGACGACGCCACCGCGCTTGGCTACTACCGGCAGGCCGCCGAAAAAGGCGAAGCCTCGGCCCTCTTCAACATGGGCATGATGTACGAGCTCGGCCGCGGCACCGCCCCCGACCTCGCCCAGGCTTTCAAGTTCTACAAGCAGGCCGCCGACCTCGGCTTCGCCCACGCCCAGTGCACCGTCGCCAAGATGTACGCCGCCGGCCGCGGCATCGAAGCCAACGATGCCGAAGCCGCCCGCTGGTTCCGCGCCGCCGCCGATAAGGGCCTCCCCGAAGCCCAGTACTGCCTCGCCACCGCCTACGAACTCGGCACCGGCATCCAGGCCGACGACACCCAGGCACGCGCCTGGCACGAGCGCGCCGCCGACCACGGCTACACCCGCGCCATCTTCCAGCTCGGCCTCCTCCTCGAAGAAGGCCGTGGCGGCCCCAAGGACGAAACCGTCGCCTGCCAGCTCTATCAGGCCGCCGCCAAGAAAAACTTCCCCCCGGCCCAGCTCAAATACGGCGAGATGCTCGCCGCCGGCCGTGGCGGGGAACAACAAAACCTCGTCGAAGCCTTCGCCTGGACCTCCCTCGCCGCCGCCAATGGCGCCGACGCCGACAGCCGCGACCGCATCGGCCGCCAGCTCACGATGGCCCAGCAACAGCAGGCCGACGCCCGCTTTGCCGCCCTCGCCGCGCAGCTACCCGGAGGC
Organism: Verrucomicrobia bacterium ADurb.Bin122; assembly: GCA_002070825.1. Lineage (GTDB taxonomy): Bacteria > Verrucomicrobiota > Verrucomicrobiia > Opitutales > Opitutaceae > MWDT01. The sequence continues at coordinate 8,643 of MWDT01000053.1, read as the reverse complement.
GTCGCCGCCACCGTGCGCCACACCCGTCCCGCCGCGGCCCCTGCGCCCGCTCCTGTCCCTGCCAAAGTCGCGGCCGCTCCCGCCGACCTCCAAGTACAGGCCCCGGCGCCCGCCGCTCCGCAGCCCAATCTCCAGGTCTCCAATGCCGAAATCGAGCGCCTCACCCGGCAGCTCGAAGCCAGCCAGCGCGAGATCGATGCCCTGAAAAAAGACCTCGAAGTGGCCAGACAAAGCACGGCCGCCGCCCTCGCCGCGCAAGCCGCCGCCGCCAAAGCCCTGCCCGATGCCGAGGCCACCGCCCTCGAGCTCCAATCCCTCCAAAAGCAGGTCGCCCAGCTCGAAGCCCAGAGCGAGGAACAGCGCCGCCGCTCCGCCGAGGAGCTCGCCACCATCGCCGACCAGCTCCAGAAATCCCGCCAGTCCAACGCCGCACTCACCGAGGCCAACCGCGCACTCACCGAAGCCAAGACCGCCGAAACCTCCGCCACCGCGGCCAAAGCCGCCGCCGAGGTCGCCGCGCTCAACAAGGAGATCGACTCGCTTCGCACCCGCCTCGCCGCCGCCGATCAAGCCCAGGGCAGCCAAAGCTCCCGCCTCGCCGAAATCTCCGCGGGCGCCGAACGCCAGGCCTCCGAAAACACCAAGCTTCGCCAGCAGCTCGAAACCCTCACCGCCCAGCTGTCCGCGGCCCGCCTCGAACTGGCCGACGCCAATGCCGCCCTCGACAAACAGGGCAACTCGATGGCCGAAATCTCCGGGAGCGCCGAACGTCAGGTGGCCGAGATCGCCGCACTCAACCGGGACATCCAGTCACTCCGCACCCGCCTCGCCGAGGCCGATCAGGCCCAGGGCAGCCAAAGCTCGCGCCTCGCCGAAATCTCTGCCGACGCCGAACGCCAGGCCACCGAAAACGCCAAGCTCCGCCAGCAGGTCGAAACCCTCACCGCCCAGCTGTCCACGGCCCGCCTCGAACTGGCCGACGCCAATGCCGCCCTCGACAAACAGGGCAACTCGATGGCCGAAATCTCCGCGCTCACGGAGAAACAAAGCGCCGAGCGCACTCAGTTGAATCTCCAGATCGAATCGCTCGTCACCCAGCTCGCCGCAGCCCGCAACGACGCCGGCCAGGTCGACACCGTGCAAAAGGACCTCGCGGCCGCCCACGGCGAAATCGCCCGACTCCAGGAACAGCTCAACGCCTCCGAGCGCAAAAACTCCGAGCGCGTCGCCCTCCTCGAAAAGGACAACGAGGCGCTCAACGCCCGCCTGAAACAGGCCCAGTCCACGCTCGACCAGATCGCCGCCACCAACCGCTCGATCACCGTCCCCGGCGCGATCTCGACGCCTGCCGCGGCGCCAGCGAGCTACACCAATCCCGTCACCTCGGCCCCGTCCAATTACGCGACCCCGTCCCCGGCTTCGGCCTCCACCGCGGTCACCTTCGCGCAGCCGCTGCGCCCCGGCACCCCCACGGCCCGCGCGGTCACCACGCCCCCGCCGCCCGAGCGCCGTTACCATGTCGTCGCCGAGGGTGAATCCCTTTCCCGCATCAGCATGCGCTACTACGGCACCGCCACCCGCTGGCAGGATATCTACGACGCCAACCGCGACATCCTCCGTGGCGAAAACGCGCTGCGGCCCGGCCAACGCCTTCGCATCCCGTGAGCCAGCTCGTCCGCGCCCACTCGCGCCCCACGCTCCCTCCGCCCGAGTCCGGCCCGATCGACGTGTTGTTCGTCGCCGGCGAACACTCGGGCGACCAGCATGCCGCCACGCTCGCACTGGCCGCGCGCAAGCTCCAGCCCGGCCTGAGATTCGCCGCGCTCGGCGGCCCCGCGCTCGCCGCCGCCGGCGTGCAGGTGCTCCACGACCTCACGGGCTCCTCGGTCGTCGGCTTTGTCGAGGTGTTGCGCAACCTCTCCTACTTCCGCGCCCTCATGCGCGAGACCGTGCGCTGGATCGAGACGTACCGGCCGCGCGCCGTCTGTTTCATCGATTATCCGGGCTTCAACCTGCGCGTCGCCGCCACGCTGCGCGAGCGCGGCATCACCCGGCCCGGCGGCGGCAACGTCCGCGCCCTCTACTACATCTCCCCGCAGATCTGGGCCTGGAAAGCCCGGCGCCGTTTCACCATGGCGCGCGATCTCGATGCCCTCGCCGCGATCTTCCCGTTTGAGGTCGATTGCTACGCCGACACCCAGCTTCCGGTCGATTTCGTGGGCCATCCGTTCGTCGATCCCGGCTACAAAGCGCCCGTCAGCCACGATGTGACCGGTCCGGTCCTGCTGCTGCCCGGCAGCCGCAAACAGGCTGTCGCACGGATATTTCCGCTGCTGCTCAAAGGCTTTTACGCGCTGGGCGAACGCGAGGCCGTCGTGCTCTATCCAAGCGAGGAGATCCGGCAGGTGTTGCTCTCCTTTAAGCCCAACGCGCACGTCCATCTGCAACCGATGGGCACGCACGTGGCGGCCTCGGCGGTGTTGACCAGCTCCGGTACGATGTCGATGCACTGCGCGCTCGCCGGCATCCCCGGCGCCATCGCCTACCGCGCCAACCCGCTCACCTACTGGATCGGCCGCCGCCTCGTGAAGGTGAAGTACATCGGCATCGCCAACCTCCTCCTCGATTCGCCCATGTACCCCGAGTACATCCAGGGCGCCGCCACAGCCGACGCCCTTTCGCTGGAGTTGAAACGCTGCCTGCGCGACATCCAGCGCCAGCTCGACACCCGCCTCAACGCCGAGCGCCTGCGCCTCACGCTCCGCCAGCCGGCCGCCGGCACGGCAGCCGACTGGCTCGTCCATCATCTGGACTGAGACGCCCGCGCGCTTGCGCCACGAAACCGGCCGGCTATAGCGGGCGCATGAAATTTGTCCCAACCAAGGCGCCGCTCACCGGCGAAACCCTCGCCTCGCTCACCGAGCGGCTGGCCGCGCGCGGCGAGCCGGCCTTTCGCGCGAAGCAGATCCTCGAGTGGGTGTACAAAAAGCGCGCCCGCTCCTGGGACGAAATGAGCAACCTGTCGAAGCCGCTGCGCCTCTGGCTCGACGAAACCTTCGACCTCGTGCCCGCCACGCTCCTGCTCGACAAACAATCGCAGGACGTCACCGACAAGCTCCTCCTCGAACTGCGCGACGGCTCCCTCATCGAAACGGTGATCATCCGCGCACCGCAGGAGGGCGTGGGCGTCGATCACTCCCGCAAGACCATCTGCATCTCCACGCAGGTCGGCTGCGCGATGGGCTGCGTGTTCTGCGCGAGCGGACTGGCCGGACTCAAGCGCAACCTCACCGCCGGCGAGATCGTCGCCCAGCTCCTGCACGTGTGCTACCGCGAGGATGCGCTCACGCCGCGCGCCAAGGCCGAGATGGCGTCGTTCGACAACATCGTCGTCATGGGCATGGGCGAACCGCTGGCCAACTACGACGCGCTCGTCCAGGCGCTCGCCATCGTCAACGCCGACTGGGGACTGGGCTTCGGCGCGCGCCGCATCACCGTTTCCACGAGCGGCCTCGTGCCCAACATTCTCAAGCTGGCCGAGCAGCCCATCGGCGTCCGGCTGGCGATCTCGTTGCACGGCGCGACCAATGAGGTCCGCGAGAAAATCATGCCCGTCAACAAGGCGTTTCCCCTCGAAAAGCTACTTCCGGCCATCCGCACCTTCGGCGAGACGCACGGCCGCATGGTCACGCTGGAATTCATCCTGATCGAGGACGTAAACGACTCGCTGGAGCAGGCCGAAAAGCTGCGCGACATCGCCCTCGATCTGCACGCGCACGTAAATCTGATCCCCTACAACACCGTCGAAGGCCTGCCGTGGCGGCGCCCCTCGGGCAACCGCCTGGAGCGCTTTGCCCGCGTACTCGACGCAGCCCGCGTCTCCATGACGCTGCGCCGCGAGAAGGGCCACGACATCGACGCGGCCTGCGGCCAGCTGCGCTTGAAAACCGAGCGCGACCGCGGGGCACTCGGCCCGGACTCCGCCGCGAATACCGAAGCGTAAACCAGGCCTCGCCGCACGCGGCGACGACGCGTTGGGTGGTTCTCCCCAGCCCTTCGGAGTACGAGCCTCAGGGACGGGGTTTTTGCGGCGTTTCCACAAATCCGCACTCAGCGCGGCACGGCCCCGTGTCGTTAAGAAAGTCAGGTGGTGCGTATGATCCTGACTCTCCCCACGCCCCAAGTCTGCCACACCCCGGTTTCACACGAAACAGGTCCGGAGAAAGCCACGTCGCGTGGCGGGCGGGCACTCCTCTGCGGCCTCGCCTTGGTGACCGGCGTTTTCGCGGCCGGCGAGTCCGCCGACCTCACCACGCGCGATCTCATGCTGCTGGATGCAATCGAGGCCCGCTCGATCCGCTATTTCATCGAGCACACCGACGCCACCACAGGCCTCACACGCGACCGCGCGCCGGCCGACGGCACCCCCAGCGAGGCCCATGCGAGCGTGGCGGCCAGCGGCTTTGCCCTCTCGGCCTGGTGCATCGCCAGCGAACGCGGCATGCTCCCGCGCGAGCTCGCCCGCGCCAACGCCATCCGCACCCTGCGTTTCCTCTTGGAAAACACCGACCACGCCCGCGGCTGGTTCTACCATTTCCTCGACACCACCACCGGCCGCCGTGCCTGGCACTCCGAGGCCTCCACCATCGACACCGCCCTTTTCCTGCAAGGTGCACTCTTTGCCCGCGAGTATTTCGGAGACAAAGAGATCCGCAGCCTCGTTGACCAAATCTACGAGCGCATCGACTGGCAATGGGCGCTCAACGGCGGCACCACCCTCGCCCACGGCTGGCTACCCGAGAGCGGGTTCCTGCCCTACCGCTGGGACCGCTACGCCGAGTCGCTCGGCATGTACCTCCTCGGCCTCGGCGCCCCTGCCAATGCCCTCCCCGCCAACGCCTGGCACGCCTGGCGCCGCGAGCCCGTGGTCGACTACGCCGGCCGTACCTTCCTGCACTGCGCTCCGCTCTTCACCCACCAATACAGCCACGCGTGGTTCGATTTCCGCAGCCGTCACGACAACTACGCCAACTACTGGCGCAACTCGGTCGATGCCACCCTCGCCCAACGCCAATGGTGCGCCGACCAATCCACGCGCTTCCCAATGTGGTCGCTCAAACTCTGGGGTCTGACCGCCTCCGACAGCGCCCGCGGCTACGTCGCCTGGGGCGGCCCCGTCGGCGGCGATGACCGGCTCGACGGCACGGTCGTCCCCTGCGCCCCCGGCGGCTCGCTCCCCTTTGCCCCACGCGAATGCCTCGACACCCTCCACGAGATGCGCCGCGTCGGCGGCGAGGCAGTCTGGCAACGCTACGGCTTCGTCGATGCCTTCAACCCGCACAACGGCTGGGTGGCCCGCGACGTGATCGCCATCGATCAAGGCATCATGCTCCTGATGGCGGAAAACCTCCGCAGCGGCCTCGTCTGGGATCACTTCATGCGCGCACCCGAAGTGCAACGCGCCCTCTCACTCGCCGGCTTCCGCGAGGAAAACGAGTTCGACCTGCCGCCGCTGCTCGCCGTCATCCTGCCGCGCTGACCGAGGCCCTTCGTGAGCATGGGCCTGCGCGGGAAACCACCGCGATCTTGCGCAGCTTGGAGTTTCCCACACCATGGCGGCCATGTCCGTGACCGCCACGCATTCCGCCTCCACCCTCGACTGGGGTCGCACCCATTACGTCGAAGCGTGGAAACGCCAGGACGAGCTCGTGGCCAAGCGGCTCACCGGCGAGATCGGCGATACCCTCGTCCTCACCGAGCACGAACCCGTTTTCACCATTGGCCTCCACCAGGACGCCGCCCGCCACCTGCTCTGGAACGAGACCCAGTTGATCGACAAGGGCGTGGCAGTCGTCAAAACGAACCGTGGCGGCGACATCACCTACCACGGCCCCGGCCAGATCGTCGGCTATCCGATCGTCAACCTGGCACCACGACAGGACCTGCACGCCTACCTGCGCTTCCTCGAACAGGTGCTCATCGAGAGCGTCGCCGCCTTCGGACTCGAAGGCACGCGCCGCGAGGGCAAGACCGGCATCTGGATCGGCTCGCGCAAAATCGCCGCCATCGGCGTCGCCGTGAAACGCTGGGTGTCCTACCACGGTTTCGCGCTCAACGTGAACACCCACCTCCACTATTTCGAAGGCATCGTGCCCTGCGGCATCGCCCCCACCGACGGCACCGTCACCTCGATGGCCCACGAGCTCGGGCATGAGGTGGATCTCGACGAGGCGCGCCGGGTGATCACCGAGACATTCTGGAAGCTCTGGCCGGCCTTCATCGCCGGCGAGCTGCCCCTGTAAACGCACTTTACCTCCCGCCGGTCGCGCGTCCTGCTGACCGTCCGTATGTCGCTCTCGAAGAAACCCGACTGGCTCCGAGCCAAGCTTCCCGGCGGCCAGGGCTACGCCGCCCTCCGCCACCTCATCGAAGATCAGTCGCTGCACACCGTCTGCCAGAGCGCCCAATGCCCCAATCTCGGCGAGTGCTGGGCCCGCGGCACGGCCACCGTCATGATCCTCGGCAACATCTGCACGCGCTCCTGCAATTTCTGTGCGATCCAGTCCGGCCGCCCTCACACCCCCGACCCCGGCGAACCTGACCGCGTCGCCGATGCCGTCGCCCGCATGGGCCTGCGGCACGTGGTCATCACCAGCGTCTGCCGCGACGAGCTGGCCGACGGCGGCGCTGCCATCTGGGCCGCCACCGTCCGGGCGGTGCGCGCACGCAGCCCCAAGACCGCCATTGAAGTCCTCGTGGGAGACTTCAAAGGCAACACGGCCGACATCGACACCGTACTCGCCGCCAAGCCCGACATCTTTAACCACAACGTCGAAACCGTGGAGCGCCTGCAAAAGCCCGTGCGCGTGCAGGCCCGGTATGACCGCTCCCGCGGCGTACTCCGCCACGCCAAGGCCTGCGGCTTCACCACAAAAACCGGCCTCATGCTCGGCCTCGGCGAACGCCCCGACGAGATCGAGCAATGCCTGCGCGACCTCGTCGCCGACCGCGTGGATATCCTCACCATCGGCCAGTACCTCCAGCCCACGCCGCAGCATCTGCCCGTGGACCGCTGGGTGACACCGGACGAGTTCCGACACTGGCGCGACGTCGGCCTGCAACTGGGCTTCGGTGTCGTCGAAAGCGCCCCGCTCGTCCGCTCCAGTTACCACGCCGACGAGCAGTCGCAGAAATACACGGGCGAGGGCCACCTCAACGACCGCAACGCCCTCGCCGGCCACTGACCGGACCCGGCGGGCGCGGTCCGGCTCACTGGGTGTCAACCGACTCCATCTCGTAGCGGCGGCTCTTGCCGTCGTCGAAAATCAGAATCGAGAAACGCCGCGTGACCGTCGAAAAGCTGGAGCGGCTTCGGTAGATGTTCTGCGCGGCGTGGCCCCGGCACCGCCAGCGCCCCGGCCAGCCTTCGACCCGCGCGACCTCGTCGATCACCACCTTTGACTCGATGTTGAGGTAGTTCTTGTCGTGCGCGGGATGGTGCGTGTCGAAATAATCGAGCGCGTGCCGCTCCGCCCGCTCGGCGATGAAGTCTTCGAGTCCCGAATCGGCAGGACCGGCTTGGGCTGGTACCACGCTGGGCCGGGCCACAGTCTGCCCACCACCCGACTGGGCCACTTCGGCCACACGTGCGCGATGGGCCGCCGCATACTTCGCTTGCAACGCGATGGAGGCATCGCGGCGTTGCTGCTCGCCGCGATCGATTTCCACATCGATTGGATATTGCCGGCGCACCGGCTCCGGCAGATCCGCCTTGCGGATCGTCGCGATGCCCGCGTCGTAGCGCACGGTGATCGAGTGCCCGGTCTGGCGGAGATACGTGTAGTTTCTAAAAATCCGGCCATCCGGAAGGACGAGGTCGGCGGCAGACGCGAATGAAGCGGCGCAAAACGCCGCGCAAAAAACGATGGCTGTTATTCTCATGGCTGGTGAAACACTTATGGATTCGCTGCGGTTCCCTCGTCCAGCGCGTTTTGTGCGCGCAGCCATCACCGACCGTTTCACCTATATCTGGTAATCGCGAGGATCGTCGCCCTGTGTGTTCTCGGCCGCGGTCGGCGACGGGAGGTGGGCGCGCTGCTTGTCGTAGAAGATGCGCACATCGGCCTTCTGGCCCTTCGCAATCTGGAGTAGATGCGACGCCCGCAACAAGGCTCGCTTGGTGCTCATCGTCAGGTTGGCCTCGGCGGGAAAAATGTTTTCGGCGCCGATGACCTTCCATGCGCCGCTGGCCTTCAACACATGCTCCACCTCCGGACTGATACCGCTGACGATCAAATGCCGCCCGGCGGCCTTCAGGTAATCTTGGAGCTGAAGCAGCGACATCACCGAGGTGGCATCGAGATGGCGCGCGTTTTTCATGCGCAGGATGATCACCTTCAGGTCGCTCTCGTCGGCCATGTAGCGCACCTGTTCCTGGAAAAGATCCGCGGCGCCGAAGAACAACTCGCCCTCCACGTGGACGATTGAAATGGCCGGGTTTTTCCGGGACTCGCTCCCCTCGACCTGCGTGAGCTGGCCCGAAGAATCGAAGCCGTATTCGACGAGCGAAGGCGCACTCGCCTTCCGCAGAAACAGCGCCAGCGACAGGCCCACGCCCACGTAGATCGCGATGTCGAGCTTGAG
>MWDT01000052.1 GCA_002070825.1 Verrucomicrobia bacterium ADurb.Bin122 | reverse complement strand
TAGAGGCCGAAGCTCGTGGCCCGGAATGGCGGGCCCTCCCATTCGCGGTGCCGGCGCAGCCACTCGGCGGCAAAGTCCGGTGAGGCGTCCCGATGCAGACGGGCAAGGGTGGCGTGCGGGTGGAATGTTTTCAGGTCGGCGTCGAATCCGAGGGCGAGCAGCCGGTCGTCGATTTGCTGGCGGAGTTGAAAAAGGTGGGGATGGGCGTGCTGCACGCCGGCCCAAAGGACTTGAGGTTGTCCGCGCGGAGGAAATGCGCCGACTCCAGCGAGCGGGAGGATGAAGCTGGCGACGCGGATGGTGGCCAGCGAGTCCTCTAGCGCGGCGAGGGATGGCACGGGGACATCGCCGATGAAGCGGAGGGTGAGGTGGAGCTGGGCTTGGGGAGCCCATGCGACCCCATGGGCTGTGGGTGCTTGCAGACCGACAAGGTCTGCCCTTAGTGCATCGGGCAGAGCGAGCGCAAGAAAGAGCCGTGGCATGCCGTGGAGGGTGAGAGTACGCCGGGGCTGCGCAACGAGAATGGGGCGGAATGCAGGCTTCCCTCGCCCTTGGGGGCGCGCATAGTCCGACTGCGTGAGGCTGCATTGGTTAACGACTTCGGCTAAGGCGACGATCAAACACTGGCTTGATGGCGTGCTCGTGCTTTGCGGGGTGGTGACGCTGGCATGTTTGGTGAGCATCGTGGGCTGGGCGTTGTCCCCGGCCGCCGGGGAATGGTTGCGGCGAATCACGCGCTGGGTGTTGGCGGTGTTCGTGGTCGAAGAGTTGGTGCGAGTTTCGATCCAGGACAATCTGGTGGCCTTTTTGCGTGCACGCTGGCTCGAGCTGACCCTGGCGGTCCTCGCGACAGGCGAGCTTTTCGGTCACGGCCCGTTCCTTGCGTGGATCGGAGGTCTTTTGCCGGATGTGCAGGCGCGCACGATCACGTTATTTTACCTGGCGGGCACCCAGCTGACTGTGATTGCGCTGATCGGGCTGAGGGCGCTGCGGGGGAATCGTCTACTGGCGAGTCGTAAGTTGACGCCGGGGCAACTTTTCATGGGGAGCTTCGTGGCGTTGATCCTGGTCGGCATGCTTTTGCTGAAGACGCCGCAGGCGACGGTGCAGCCGCTGGCTTGGGTAGATGCGCTTTTTCTGAGCACGAGCGCGGTGTGTGTGACCGGGCTTTCGACCGTGGATATCACGGAGGTGTTGTCGGTGCAGGGGCGTTTTATTCTCCTGGCGTTAATCCAGGTAGGGGGCTTGGGCGTGGTGACTTTCACGTACTTTTTTGCGCATTTTATGGCGGGAGGAATGGGGATGCGCATGCAGTTGCAGCTGAAGGATTTTTTCAGCGAGGAGCGGCTGGGGCAGATCGGTACGGTGCTCGGTGTGGTGGTGAGCTCGACGCTGGCGATCGAGGCATTGGGGGCGATCGCGATCCATCATGCGTTGCAGGGAACGGGCGTGGCAGATGGCGAACTGGCGTTTTTTAGCATCTTTCATTCGGTATCCGCCTTCTGCAACGCGGGGTTTTCGACGCTGCCGGCCGGTCTGGCCGATGCACGGGTACATCTGCACGCGCCGTTTCTGGTGACGATCATGCTGCTGATCACCCTTGGCGGAATCGGGTTTCCGGTGATGAAGAATCTGGGCGAAGTGGCGGTGAACCGCCTGTCACGGACGATCCACCGGCGGCACGTGGTGCGCGTGCGGGTGACCACACACACGAAATTGGTTTTGCTCGTGAGCGGAGTGTTGCTCGGGGGAGGGACGCTACTGTTCTGGCTGCTCGAGCCGAAGCCGATGGGGGCCGGTGAGGCTTGGCTGACGGCGCTGTTCAACTCGGTGACGGCGCGCACCGCGGGGTTCAACACGGTGTCGATGTCGTCGCTGGTGCCGGCCTCACTGGTCGCGATGATGTTCTTGATGTATGTCGGCGGCAGCCCGAGCAGCACGGCTGGCGGTGTGAAGACGACGACGGTGGGTGTGGCGATTCTGGGGCTGCGGCGGTTGGTTCAGGGACGCGCAGATATGGAGTTCGGCGGGCGCCGGATTGAGCAGAATGTGGTCACGCGCGCGCTGATCATCCTGCTGTTGTCCCTAATGTGGTGTACGATGGTCGTGGGGGCGCTGGCGGCGCTTTATCCGAAGTTTTCGCCGATGGATCTGGCGTTTGAGACCGTGAGCGCGCTGTCGACGGTCGGTCTGAGTTGTGGAGTCGTGACGGATCTAGGCGCCCCCGGAAAATTGTTGTTGGTGCTCACGATGTTTGTGGGCCGCGTTGGCTTGCTGACCTGCGTCATGGCTTTTGCCCGGGAGGAAAGCACGCAGCCGTATCGTCTGCCGGAATCCAATCTCATCGTCGGTTAATCTTTTCCCATCATGAAAGCATGTATCATCGGTCTGGGTGTATTTGGACGGAGCCTCGCGTTGACGCTCGCAGAGCTCGGCGTGGAGGTGGTGGCGCTGGACCTCAGCGAGACCTTGGTGGCGGCGATCAAGGACGAGGTGAGCGTGGCTGCGGTGGCGGATGCCTCGAATCCGGAGGCGCTGGCGATGTTTCCGATGGCGGAGATGGATGTGGTGGTGGTGGGCATCGGACAGGATTTTGAAGCGTCGTTGCAGGCCACGGCGCATGCACAGGAGCTCGGGGCCAAGCGCGTGATCACGCGGGTGCTCTCGCCGGTGCACGAGCGGTTGTTGAAGTTGATGAAGGTGGAGCGGGCGGTGGTCCCCGAGGAGGTGGCGGCGAAGACACTCGGGAAATCGCTGGTGCTTGAGGGGGTGACAGGACTGTACGAGCTCGATGCGAAGTACTCGATCGTGGAGCTGCCGGTCCCCGAATCCCTGATCGGGGTGAAACCTCGGCAGTCGGATGTGCTGGAGAGCGAGGGGCTGCAGTTGGTCACGGTGCGTCGCCCGCTGAAGGGCTTGTTGGGATTGCTGCCCAAGGAGGCTGGAGGGATTGTCCCTGTCGTGGGCGCGGTGCCCGAAAACTTCACGTTCGAGAAGGGCGACATCCTCGTGGTTTTCGGGAAAGAGAAGGCTGTGAAAGCGCTGTTGCAGGCCTAGGTGTTATCCAGAACAGTGTGCGGGACGCCTAGGCGTCCCGACAACCAACGAACTTTCTCATATGTCCACTTGTATCGGAATTCTCACGGGCGGCGGCGATTGCCCCGGCCTCAATGCGGTCATCCGCGCGGTCGTCAAATCAGCCACGCGGCTTGGCTGGGAAACGCTCGGCATCCGCAACGGCTACGAGGGGCTGCTCACGCCGATGGCCTGCATGAAGCTAGACCACCGCGAAATGGGCGGACTGCTCACCTCGGGCGGGACGATCCTCGGTACCACCAACCGCGGCCGGTTTGCGGCCAAGACTGGCCACGGCGAGGCGCAGGGCATCCCGCAGGAGATTCTCTCGGAGGCGAAGCGCAACTTCCACTCGATGGGGCTGCGCGCGCTGGTCTGTGTGGGTGGCGATGGTTCGCTGTCCATTGCACAACAACTCTACGACCACGGCATCCCGATTGTCGGCGTGCCCAAGACCATCGACAACGATCTCGAAGCGACCCAGAGCACGTTCGGTTTCGATTCGGCGGTGGCGTGCGCGACCGATGCGCTCGATCGCCTGCATACCACCGCGGCCAGCCACAACCGTGTGATGGTGCTCGAAGTGATGGGGCGCTATGCCGGCTGGATTGCCGCCCACGCGGGCATCGCAGGAGGCGGCGACATCCTGTTGATCCCGGAAATTCCCTACACGTATGAGGCGATCTGCAAAAAAATCGCCGAGCGCGAGGCGATGGGGCGGTTGTTCACCTTGGTCGTCGTGGCCGAGGGTGCCCACCCCAAGGGCGGCGCTTTTGTGACCCATGGCGAACAGGCTAAGGACCGCGAGGCACGTCTTGGTGGCGTGGGCGAGCAAGTGGCTGAGGAGATCGCCAAACGCACCGGCAAGGAGACGCGCACCGTTGTGCTCGGGCACCTCCAACGCGGTGGTGGCCCGACCTGTGCCGACCGGCTCCTCTGCACGCGCTTCGGCGCGGCTGCGGTCAAGTTGATCCAGGAGGAGAAATACGGGCGGATGGTGGCCCTGCGTGGCAACGACACCATCTCCGTGCCCATACCGGAGGCGATCGGGCGTTTGCGAACAGTCCCCCCCAACGGCGATATCGTCGAGACCGCGCGCATGCTCGGCGTCAGTTTTGGCGACGAAGTCTGAGTTTCAAAGCCCGGTCGTAAGGCCGGGCTTTTTTGTCGCCCTGTGGGCGGGCGGGGTTGCGTGTGATTTCTTGGGCCTAGGGTATTAACCCGGGGTTGGCTAGGGTGTCTGCACGGGCGTCTAGGTAGTTAACTCGGGGCGGGCTCCGGGGCACACCCGATACCCGTAACCACTTGGTTTACGTAGAGTGGGGCCATGAAAAACGCCCCCCGCCACATCCTAGCCCTTGTGGTTTTGCTGGTGGGGTTTGCCGTGGCGGCGCAGGCAAAATTGAATGTCGCTCCGGTTGCGCCAGTCTCCCTGCGGGATGCCGTGGCCGATGCGCTTTCCCTCGCGCGCATGCACGATGGCGCGAAGGTGATGAGGATCGCCGGCGTATCGATGCTCCCTTATTTCGGCGAAGGTGCGCTGGTCGTCGTGAAGCCGATTTCCGAGGCCAAGCTCCGCGCTGGGATGGTGGTGGTTTATCGTAACCGTTTTGGCGAGACGATCGCTCACAGGCTCATCGCTCGCGAAGCGGCCGGCTGGGTTGCGCAAGGCTTCAACAATGAGGCGGCCGACAGCACGCTGGTGAACGCCGAAAATTTGGTGGGTGTGGTCTATGCCACGTTCCATACGATGGCTCGCACCGCAACTGGCACACAGCTGTCTGTTTCGCCCGTGACACTCGAGGTCGCACTCGCTGCACCTGCGAAATAAGTTCACGAGCGTTTTGGCCCGACTCTGGCGTTTTCGGACTAGCCCGGTGGAGGGTTTTCTTTCACGGTGGATCCATGTTTGATCCCGTAGAGACCCTGAAGGAGTTTATCCGTCACCCTAGTATTTCGGCCGATCCACAGTCGAAGGAGGGCATGCGTGGGGCACGCGATTTTCTCGTGGGCTTGCTGAGCTCAATGGGATTCGAAGTTGAGGTAGTCCCCACTGCGTTGCACCCGATTATTCTGGCGCGCCGGGGCGGGCTCCCCGAGTGGCCGCACGTGGTCATTTATGGCCACTACGATGTACAGCCGCCCGATCCGCTAGGGTTGTGGCAGACGCCGCCTTTTGAGCCGGTTGAGAGAGCGGGCCGAATGTACGGGCGCGGTGCGGCCGACAACAAGGGGCCATTGTTGGTCCACATCACGGCCGTGGCCAATTTGCTTCAGCGGACTCCAGATTTGCCCCTGCGAATCACCTTCATGATCGAAGGCGAAGAGGAGGTCGGAAGCCCGAGCTTCCCGGCCTTTCTGGAGAAATACAGCGGGGAGTTGCGCGAGGCCGATTTCGTTTTGCTTTCGGACACTGGGATCCCGAACGAGGACCAGGTGGTCATCACATGCGGCCTTCGTGGGTTGATGCTCTGCGATGTCGAGGTGACGGGCGCGAAGTCCGACCTTCACTCGGGGCTACACGGGGGAGTGCTGCGTAATCCGATCCAGGCGATCAGTGAATTGTGTGCCTCACTACATACGCCGGACGGGCGCGTGAACGTCCCTGGTTTTTACGACGACGTGTTGGAGGTCGAGGATTGGGAGAAGGCCGAGTTGGCAAAACTGGGCGGCGATGCCGAGCGATATCGGACATGGCTTGGCATCCCGGGGTTTCATGTGCCGCCAGGCGTCTCTCCGTTCGAAGCCACGCGCTTCTGGCCGACGCTTGAGTTCAACGGAATCGGCGGTGGATATCAGGGGGAGGGTTCGAAGACGGTGATCCCCAGCCGAGCATTTGTGAAGATCAGCTGCCGCTTGGTGCCCAATCAGAATCCAGAGCGCATTCGTGAGTTGGTGTACCGGGCAATCCATGAGCGCATGCCTAAGGATGTGAGCTACCGAATCGTGGACCAGCATCAAGGCACGCCTTACGTGGTGGTGCCGCCGGATCGTGCCAACACGCCGGCCGATCAGCCGCCGATCCTCGCCGAGGCGTTTCGCTGCGTGGACCGTGCGGTCTCGGAGGTCTTTGGCCGCGCTCCGCTCTACCTGCGCGAAGGGGGAAGTGTGCCGATCATCGCCGATATCAAGCGAGTGCTCGGGCTCGATTCTGTCATGCTCGGCCTGTTCCTGCCCGAGGATAATCTTCACGCCCCCAACGAGAGCTTCAAGTTGAGCGTGATGGCCAAGGGTATTGCCGTTTCGGAGAGGACGCTCCTCGCACTGGCTCGCCGCTGATCGCGGGGCGGAGGTTCGTTTTGCCCGACCGGCATTCCTTGTGCCCTGATTGTCGGAATGTGTCCCAAATGTTGAGACACTAAAAAACCCCGGACTGATCCGGGGTTTTGTTTTTTGAAATATTAAGGGCTTATTTCTTGAGGATGACGACCTCTGCGCGGCGGTCTTTGCTCATCTGCTCTTCCGTACCGCTCTTCGTCGCTTCGAGGCTGCCCTTCGAGTTGCTTTCGAGCTTGGTGGTGGCGACTCCGAGGCTGAGGAGGAACTTCTTGGCGGCGTTCGCACGGCGATCGCCGAGGCTCAAGTTGTACTCCGCGGTGCCGCGCCAGTCGCAATAGCCTTCGAGGAGGAGGCGATGCTCGGGGTGCGCTTTCAGATATTCGGCGGCCGCTTCGAGCTTGGCGCGTTCGCTTTGCTTGATGCCGGACTTGTCATAGTCGAAGTAAACCGGCTGCAGGAGGCCGCGGATCGTGAATTCGTCTTCGATGACACCTTCGGGGCGTTGCTCCAAGCCGGAGTTGGCGTCCGCGACTGTGTTTACGTCGAGAGGATTAATCGAGCCGCCGCCATTGGGCCCCATCATTGTCTGATCGGGGGATGGGCGCTTCGGCTTTTTAGAGCAACCGGTCAGTGCGATCGCGGTAGCGAGGAATGCGAGTGTGAAGATCTTCGCGACAATTTTCATGAGAAAAATGGATGTGGAATGGCGGAGTTATTGAGAAAGAGCTTTTGAGCAGCAAGGAGATTTCAAGCGATGCACACGAACGCTTGCTTTTACACTTGCGCAATGGTTTTGGGCTCCCAGGAAATCAGCTCAGGTGCCTGGGTTGGACTAGCCCGATCTCGATCGCGTATCGAGTGAGACTGGCGACGTCGTGAAGATTGAGTTTTCGCATCAGATTTGTCCGATGGTTATCCACCGTTTTCACGCTGATGTTTAGTTTCACGGCGATCTCCTTGGTGCTGTTGCTCTCGGCGACGAGCTGAAGGACTTCGCGTTCGCGATCCGTGAGAAAATCCGAGGAGGCAGTGCTCACGCTGGGGTTGGCGACGACGCTGCGCAGTAGTGCGGCCACTGCCGGGCCAAAATAGGTGCCGCCGTTGGCGACCGTTTCGAGGCCTTTTTTGAACTCCATGAGGCCGGCGGTTTTTTCGACGAAGCCGTGGGCTCCGGCTTCCAGCATTTCCCGGATGAGGACTGGGTTTTCATGGCCGGAAAAAACGAGGACGCGGAGTCCTTTCAGCTGTTTATTGATGCGGCGGAGAATATCGACGCCGCTCAGGCCCGGAAGTCTGGCATCGAGGATGATGACATCGGGTTTCAACTCCAGGCAGAGGGCGACGGCTTGGTGCCCCTCGCCGGCCTCACCGACGATTTTATAGTCGGGAGACATCCGTATGATTTCGCTCTGCATTTCCCGGATGGCGGTTTGATCTTCAATGAGGATGACGCGCTTCATGCGTGGATGGGGTAAGATGTCAGTGGTTATAAAGATAAACCCAGCAACCTTTGGGAATCGGGCTTTTGGCGGATTTCTTGAATGTAGAATGCGTGTTTTGTGTCGATGCGCAAAAAGATGAAACAGTTGGTCCCTTGTCGGCTTGCATTGAGTATGGCGCTGCGAGGTGCAGTTGGAGTGTTAGGTGGTGTGTCGGTCGGATGTACGACGGACGGGGTTGGGACTGATGCGGCGCCGTCTCATCCGATGACGCCGTCGGCCAATGTAAAAAAGGTTCAGGCGTGGAAGGATGCCGAAATGATTGCCGGCCGGGATCAGGGACGCGCGGCGCTGGTTGGTGGTGGGGACTCTATGAAACCGGTTTATGGCGACAACACGATGTTGGTCGTGGCACCCATTGCCTTTGTCGATTTGCAGGAGGGGATGACGGTGGTCTATACAAACCGCCATGGACGCCGCGTGGCCCACCAGCTTTTGTCGCTGACTCGGCGAGGATGGCGGGTCCAGGGGCTGAATAATCAGGCGGAGGACGCGGAGCTGGTGACCCCCGAAAACCTTATAGGCGTCGTTTACGCGAGTCTGGCGACGGAGGAGCCCTAGCGGTTGACCAATTTTAGGCGCTGCTCAGCCGTGCTTGTGGTAGATGCGCTGCAGCTGCGACGGTGGTGGTTTGGCTGCGGTGGGGCGCGGGCCTGCCCCGAGGCTGTACCTGAATAGAAGCTGCTCGTTTTCCCGGTCCAAGTGCAGAATCTGCATGATTCGGGCGCGGGCTTTTTCGACTGCCTCCGGGTTGGGTCTGTTTGCCGGATTGGTGTCGGCGCTGGCCGCTTTCAGCTCGCTGAGAGTTTGATCCAGCCGCGCGAGGAGGTCTTTTTTTCGCTCCATGAACGAGCTGTCGGGCACGCGTTGATTCTGTTTTAGGAATCGATTCTCCTCGAGCGCGAGTTGATGAATTTCGTCACAGACTTGCTGATGTTGGGTGAGGATTTCGGACTGGGTCATGGCGTGGGGGCGGGCGAGGCTGGCAACTGTGGTGCAACGGGGGGCGCCACGGGAAGCAGTAAGTGGAGGCGTTGCTCGCTGTTGTTTTGCCACGAGATTTGCTCAATTCGCCAGGTGGCCATCCGCTGGAGGTCGATGAGCTCACTGCGGGTGGCCGGATCGCCCTTGGCTGACTGCAAGCTGTCGAGAATCATCTGATAGTTGGCTATGGCCATCGGGATGTGGCCTTGTCGCTCCAGGCAGATCCCCATTTGGTACAGGATGGGGAGTTTCCATGTGTCTTCAGTCGAGAGCTCCGAGAGCGTTGTATAAATCGTGAGCGCGCTGGCATAGTCGCCCTGATCGAAGAATTCGTTGGCGATTTGATTGCCTGTTTTCCTTTGCCAGTAGGCCCAGCGTCGCGGGTCTTTTTGGGTGCGGATTTTCTCGGTGCGAAGGAGGTTTAAGGCCTCGTTAAGGGCGTCTTGGGCACGCTGGAGTCGTCGATAGGAGATGGCCAGTAGATAGCGGGCCTCCGGGACGTTGTCATCGTCTGGGTATTGCTCCATGTAGGCTTGGAGCGTGGCGGAGGCTTTCTGGAAATCCTCCGCAAGGAAGAGTGCATAGGCGGATTTGAAATGAGCGCGGGCACGGTCGACTGTCGCAAGATCAAGGAGTCGGAGTCGCGTATAGAAGCGGCTGGCTTCCTCATAGTTACCTGCCTGAAAGTGGGTTTCCGCTATTTCGAATTGGGCGGTTTTTGCAAGTTGCCGGTAACGTGAGGCGCCATCCTCGGGCAGTTTCAGTGTCGAATTAATAACATTATAGAAGCGGCTAATCGCAGTTTTATATGCGCCGAGTGCTCGTTGTATGCGACCGAGGTCAAGATATATGTCAGGAGTATCTTCCGCCAGTGGGTATTCCTTGAGTATCTTTTCGTAAACAGCGGTTGCTTTAGTGAGGTCGCCTTTTTTGCGAAGCATCCGGGCATACTCAAGGAGGGTTGACCGTTGTTGGTCCTTGGTCAGAGGCAGGTCGAAAAGCTGTTGGTAGGCGATGTTTGCTGACTCAAAATCACCGGCGGCGGTTTTTTGAAGGGCCACGCGTATGAGGCTGGCGATTTCCTCCTGTTTCGGGGTCAGGGCAGGTGCGTTTTTTTCCTCTTTTGGCGTCTCTTGCTGAGCATGGGCCGTGATTGGGACGAGAGTGACCTCCGTAATTTCTTTTATGGTTGTTGGATGGGCCTCCGGTTGTTCGCTAGCTGTAGCGATGCGTTGGCCATCGTGTGGTTCGCTTGGAGTCTCTGCGTTGGGCGAGCCCACAATCGGATGTTCCGCGGGAGGTTCTGTGCGTGCATCGGCGTCG
>MWDT01000051.1 GCA_002070825.1 Verrucomicrobia bacterium ADurb.Bin122 | reverse complement strand
TTGATCGCCGCCTTCATCGTCGACGCCACCTGATCGGCCATCGGATGCTCGGGACTGAGCTCATCGGTGAGCCAGCCGCGCGAGCTCGGCTCTTCCAAAAGGCGCAGCGCCAGCGCATGCGCGCGCGCGACAAGAGGGTGATCGGGATTCTGGGGCTGGGTAACTGGAAGCGGAAGCGGCGCGGGCGGACGGCTCAGGCGCTCGCGCCGGCGCAGGGCGATCTCCTCCTCGACGATGCGCTCGAAGTCGGCCTGGGGGCCTTCGCGCGACAAACGTTCGTGGATGCGATCGATCAATCGGGGCGGGCCGCCGGGCGGCTTGCGTGTGAGCGCGAGCCAGATCGACTCGGACGACTCGACGGCGCGCAACTGGGCCGCCTTGACCGCACGCTGTTGGGCCGCCGACTCGGCCTCGGTCATCGTCCACGCCGCATCGGAAAGCATGCCGAGCTGGTAATCGGTGGAGGCGAGCACCACGCGCCCGTTGCGCGGGCAAAACCACTCGATGAAAACGCCATTGCGCCAATGCCAGCGCAGGACCGGCGCACCGACGCCGGGGCGCGCCTCGCGGGGCGGCACCTCGGGCACCTTCACCTTGCGCGAGGCGGTGCACTCGCCGAGCACGCCCGTGAGACTGGGGCCGAGCATTTCGAGCTGGCCGGGGCGCGGGTGCAGGTTGACGAATTGCCAGCAGCGACCGGCCAGATCGCGGCCCGCGTTGCCCGTTAAATCCAAAAGCAATGGCTCGGGGTGGCTGGTCAGCCAGAGCCGGCCGGTGACCTTGCCACGCACCCGATTATCGATTTCGCCACGGAGCACGAACTCGCCGATGTGCCATGCCATGCAACGAAGTTGCAGCGAAGCGCGGCGCTTGGCGAGCGTTGATTAACAAATCCTTGCGAGCAACTACCGCGAGATGTCGTGCTGCGTGAGCACGCGGATGCTGCGGTGGTTGAGCGCCTGCGCGGCCACCTCGGGGTCCTCGACATTGAGCGCAAAAGCCGCTTTGCCCTGCGGCCGCTTAATGAAGCTGTAGATGTAGTGGATATTCACCTCGGCTTCGAGGAGCGCCGCGAGCACGCCGGCAATCTCGGACTCGTCGTTGATCTCAACGGCGAGCACATCGGCCTCCTTCCACGGAAAGCCCGCGTCGTGCATGAGCTGGCGCGCCTTTTCCGGATCATCGACCACCATGCGCACGATGGCGCTGTCGGTCGTGTCGAGCACGGTGATCGCCATGACATGGACGTTATGGCTCTGCAAAAGCGCGATCAGATCGTTGAGCCGGCCCACCTGGTTGTAGACAAACACGGAGAACTGCTGCACCGGATCAGTGGCGATGGACGTCTCGGAAAAGGACATGGGGAACGAGGAGACCCTGCGCCGGCCAGGGGCATCCGTCAACGGCGCTCTCACCCCAGCCATCAGGGCGGCCCGTGCCACAGCCGCACTTTTCTTGCAACGGAGGCCCGCCGCGCCATCTTGGGAGTGCATGAAAACCAGTCTGCCTCTTTGCCTCGCGCTCGTCGGAGCCGCCACCCTGCTCTGCACCGGCTGCACCTCGCAGAACGCCGATAGCCGCCTGACCAATCGCCGCCAGCCCGGCCCCGCCGTGGGCAACGCCGTCGGCACCGTCGTCGGCGCAGTCGGCTCCAACGCCGTCGGCGCCGTCGTCGGTGTGGGCGAAGGCGCCGCCGCCGCCACCAAGGCCACCTTTGACAACGAGCGCCGTGTCGTGCGCACCTGGCGCACCGAGACCACTCCCGACGGCCGCACCATCAAGGTCCCCGTCGAGGTCGAAGTCGACGAATACGGCCGCCCGATCAGTCAGCCCAAGACGCCCTGAGCGTCGGGCCCGCGCCCGGTCCGCCGGGCGTCGTTTAGAGAAGACGATCCTGGCTCGGCGGCAACTGCGCCGCGAGCGGGATCGCCGGGTGCTCCGCCACCCGCCGGAGCGCGTTTTGCAACATCGTCTTCCCCGGCTCCATCCGGTGCCAGGGCGAGGCGCCCGACGGATGCGGCAGCGGGATGCAATCCAGCGCATGTCCGGCATATTCGATGGAGAACTGCTGGCCGATCGTCTCCGCCAGCGGCCGCTCGCCCACGAACTGCGTGATCGCGAGCTTGCCGACAGGCAGCACCAAGCGTGGGCGCAGCAACGCGACCTCGCGGCGCAGCCACTCCGCGCAGGCCTCGATCTCATCGGGCGCGGGCACACGATCACCGCCCTCCGGCTTTTTCCCAGGGAAACAGCGGCACACCGCGGCAAAATAAAACCGGTCGCGCACCTCGTCCTCCGACCAGCCAAGCGCCTGGTTGAACCACTTGAAAAGTGTCTTGCCTGCGGTCCAGGCGAAAGGTCGACCGAGCTTCGGCTCCTTATCGCCGGGAGCCTGGCCGACGAGCAGAACGGGACTCGGCACCGCACGCCCCACCACCACGGGTTTGAACATGCGCGGGCAACGTTCGCAGCGGCGCAAGGCGCGGAGGTATTCTTCGACTTCAGCGGCGGAAGGCATGGCGAAACGACGCCGCCGGCCCCCGGATGGGGCAACAAAAAAGGCGAGGCCCGAAAGCCTCGCCCAAATTTGCGATGTAGGTTCGCTTAGAAGCGGCGCTCACGGCGCTCGCCACCGAAGCCACCACGGCGCTCGCCGCCGCCGAAGCCACGACGCTCACCACCGAAACCACCGCGGCGCTCGCCACCACCGAAGCCACCACCAGCGGGGCGGTCTTCCTTCGGGCGGGCTTCATTCACGGTGATCTGACGGCCACCGAGGTCCACACCATTGGACTTTTCAGCAGCAACCTTGGCCTCTTCGGCCGTGCCCATCGTGACGAAGGCGAAACCGCGCGGGCGGCCCGACATGCGATCGAGGGCGATGTATACGTCGGTCACGGCGCCGAACTGTTCAAAATGAGCGCGGAGCTCATCAGCCGTGGTCTTGAACGACAGATTGCCGACGTAGAGTTTGGAACTTTGCATTTGATGATCTCGTAGATTCCCCGTTTCGCTGCCAGTCCGTTCCCGACCATCGGGTTTCGAGATCATCACCAAGCACCGTTGCCCATCTGACGACTCACCAGAAGCTGTCATCTAACACGTAGTCTCTAACGAACTGCCGCGAACCACACAGTTCGCCCGGACAAAGGCAAGGGAAAAGACGCCACCCGTATTTCTACCGGGCCACGCTGACGGCACTTACGATTATCAGGTCCGTCCTTCCGGGCCAGCGCCTTACGGGCCAAATAATTCATCGAGCTGCCGCCTGTCACGCTTCGTAGGCCGGCCGCTGCCCTTTTCACGGACGAGAAACTGCTCCACCCGGTGCGCCCGCGCCTTCTCCCATTCCTCGGGCGGCGTGCGCTCCACGCAAAACTGTGGCACCAACGATGCTCCCACCCGGCTCCGGGGCACGCCGAGCACCTCCAACGTGCGCAACACGAGCCCGTGGCGGAGCGTGAAAACCTCGCCAGCCCGCACCGTCCGAGCCGGTTTTACCGGCTGCCCCTGGCAGCACACGCTCCCGGCCTGGCAAGCAGAGGCGGCGAGCCCGCGCGTCTTGAAAATGCGCACCGCCCAGAGCCATTTATCGATCCGGGCGGCACCACTGTTGGCCTGATCATCCACGCCCCGCAGAGTGAGGCCCTCCCGCGCGGCACGCAAGCCGCGGCACGGCCTCACTTCCGCGGCGCTTTGAACTCACTGCGCAACCAGTCGCGCAACAAATCCTTTTCGATCCGCAGCGGATCGTTGCGGTCCATCGTCATCCGCGAGGTAAACATCAGATCGCGCAGCTGGGCCGTGCCCTCACGCAGGACCGCCCCGCTCGCATCGGTGAGTTTGTAGGAAAGATCAATGCGCGGCGGATAGATGTCCTTCACCACACGAATATCCGACCACTGCGGACCGCGCCACGGCTCAAAGTCGCCCGCCATATCGATCTCGGTAAACGTGATCGTGAGTTTCTGGTCTGGAGCCACCAGACGCTGCGCCTGCTCTTCCACGTACGACTGGATCTGCCCGAGCAGGTGGTCGCGGTCCTTGTCCGACTGCATCGAGCTTTCGCGCACATCTTTAAATTTCTCCGGATGATCAAACGCGACCTCGACACGCGATACCGCATCCGCAGCCCACGCCGAACTGCAGAACAGAACAACCGCCGGCAGATAGCGGGAAAGAGTGAATTTCACGGAGTTCGTCATGATGGAAATAAAGACGAACAAAAGCGGGCGATTGTTCCCAGCACGATTGTCCATCCACGCTGAAGAATGTCACCGCGCCTTGAGCTTACAAGCTCGCCTCGTGCGGCCGCGCCTACAAGATGTTGCCAATATATGGCTTCAGCGGCGACTCTCCCCTTATTCAACTGGCTGACCGAGCGCGGCAGCGGCGTCCTCCTCCACCCCACTTGCCTGCCGGGCGATCAAGGCATCGGCACTTTTGAACCGGGCCCGATCGAGCGTTTCCTCGATTTTCTGGAGGCCAGCGGCAACCGCTACTGGCAGGTTTGCCCGCTCGGGCCCACCGGCTACGGCGACTCCCCCTACCAGTGCTTCTCCGCCTTTGCGGGCAACCCGTACCTGATCGACGTCTTTGCGCTCGTCCGGCTCGGGCTCCTCGCCCCGGAGGACATCGAGCCGCTGCAATCGATGGACCACCACCGCGTCGATTTCGGCCAGCTCTGGCAGTGCAAATGGCTGCTGCTTTTCAAGGCCCACGCCCGGTATGTCGCGCTCGGCCGACCGGAGCTGCCCTACGGAGATTTCTCCGAGTTTCGCAAAGCCAACGCCGAGTGGCTGGAGCCCTACGCGCTGTTCCGCGCCTGCAAGGACCACTTCCACGGGAAGCCGTGGTGGGAATGGCCGGCCGAGGTGCGCACGCATGCCGCCGCGAGCAAGACCAAGCTCCCCACGCAACTCGCCGTCTCGGTCGAAGCCCACGTCTTCAACCAGTACCTCTTCTTCGGCCAATGGTCACTCGTGCGCGCCGCCGCCCGGCAGCGCGGCATCCAGATCATCGGCGACCTGCCGATCTTCGTCGCCCGCGACAGCGCCGACGCCTGGGCCTCGCCCGAGCTCTTCGAGATCGACACCGCCACCGGTCTGCCCATCGCCGTCGCCGGCGTGCCGCCCGACTATTTCGCCGCGACCGGGCAACTCTGGGGGAACCCGCTCTACCAATGGAGCGCGCATGCGAAAACCGGCTACGCGTGGTGGCTCGCCCGCCTCCGTGCCAGCTTCGCACAGGCTGACATCCTCCGCATCGACCATTTCCGAGCCTTCCACGATTACTGGCGCATCCCGTTCCCCGCCGCCACCGCACAGATCGGCGAATGGCGCCCCGGCCCCGGATTGGATTTCTTCCGCGCCGTCCACGCTGCGTTTCCCGACGCCAAGATCATCGCCGAGGATCTCGGCGACATCAGCGGAGGTGTGCGCGAACTGCGCGCGCAGGCCGGCCTGCCCGGCATGGCCATCCTGCAATTCGCCTTCGGCAGCCAGAACAGCAACCCCTACCTGCCGCACAATCACTCCGCCAACTCCGTCGTCTATCCCGGCACGCACGACAACGACACGTCGAATAGCTGGTACGCGACCGCCGACGCCAAGACGCAGGACCACCTGCGCCGCTACCTGCGCGTGCCCGGCACGGAAGTCTGCTGGGATTTCATCCGCGCCTCGTACGCCTCCGTCGCGCGCCTCTCGGTCGTCCCGCTCCAGGATATCCTGGGGCTGGGCAGCGAAGCGCGCCTCAACACTCCCGGGCGTGCCGAGGGCAACTGGCAGTGGCGCTACCGCGCGCGCGACCTCGAATGTCTCTGCGGCGACACCACGCGCTACCTGCGCGAGCTGGGCGCGCTCTACGGACGCCTCCCGGAACCGGCACCCGAAGCGGAAACACCGGCGGCCGAGACCGCCGGCTGAGCGTCACTCGACGACCTTGAACCAGCCGTCGAGCGGCAGGCGGGTCGTCTGAAACTCGTTGACGTGGCTGCCCGCCTTCGGGCGGCCAAACGGCAACCCGGCGATGAAGAGCGTGTCCTCTGTGCCGGGGATGTGCTTCTTGAGCAGATCGGCGTACATGATGACGCTGTACTGCGGGCACGAACCGTAGCCGAGCGAGGTGAGCCCCAGCATCAGATTATCCAGCACGAAACCGCAGTCGAAGAAGGTGCCGTGGGCGTAAGCCGAGGCCTGCGTGCCGATGAAGAAGACCTGCTGCGCGCCGAAGAAACGGAAGTTCTCCCGGTCGTGCGCGAGGCGTTTTTCCTTATCGTCGCGGCCGATGCCCTTGTGTTTGAAGAAGCCGATGCCGCACTCCTTCGCGCGGCCGGACCACGCCTCGGGCAGCGGATTCGGCGAATAGACGTAGGGCGAGCGCGGCGGCTCGCCGGCATCGAACGCCGCCAGATAATCCGCACGGAGCGCATCGAGCGCGGCGCCCTGCACGAGGTAGAGGCGCCACGGCTGCGTGTTTTTCGAGCTGGGCGCGTGGCCGGCGGCCTCGACCAGCTGCCGGATCGTCTCGGCAGGCACGAGTTCGGGCTCGAACTCGCGGATGGAGCGGCGGGCGTGCATGGCTTCGAGGGCGTTCATCGGCGGAGGCGTTGAGGGTTGAAACGAGATCGCGGCTCACTGGCCGCAGCAGTTCTTGTACTTCTTTCCGCTGCCACAGGGGCAGAGGTCGTTGCGGCCGACCTTCGGCTGGTCGCGGCGGATGGGCACGGCGGGCTCCGCTGGCACTTCCGCGGACTCCGAATCCGGCTTGGCTTCCAGCGCGGGCGCGGCGGATTCCGTCTCAGGGCCCTGCATGCTGACGCCCTTGGCGAGGATGCTCAACATATCCTGGAAGGCGTCGATGCGGGTCGCGTTGCGGAAGAGGCCCGTGCAGATCTGGAGGCGCACGTTGCCCATCATCTCCTCGAAATACTTGTAGGCTTCGCCCTTGTACTCGACGAGCGGGTCCTTCTGTCCGTAGGAGCGCAGGCCGATCGCGCGGCGCAGCTCCTCCATGTCGGTGAGATGCTCCTGCCAGTGGTGGTCGATGGCGTTGATGACGACGTAGCGTTCGAGGGCGCCGAGCGCCTCCGGCACCTCCACGGATTCCTTCACGCGGTAGGCGTCCTGCACGCGTTGGAGCACCTGCTTGGCGACGACCTCGGGGTCGCCGTCGAGGGGGATATCCGCAACGCGAATGCTGATGGGGAACGCTTGGTTTACCCAGCCAACAAAGCTCTCGATGGCAGCCTGCGACGCGCCGTGTTTCTCACCTAGGCCGGCGTTGACCAAGCGGGTGGCGAGCTCTTCCTCGACCATTTCGAAGATGATGTCCTTCGGGCGGTCGGCGTGGATGGAGCCGTTGCGGATGCCGTACACCACCTCGCGCTGCTGGTTGAGCACGTCGTCGTACTGGAGCAGGCGTTTGCGGATGGAGAAATTCTGCTGCTCGACTTTCTTCTGAGCGCTTTCGATGGAGCGGTTGAGCCAGGGGTGCTCGAGCTCCTCGCCCTCCTTCATGGAGCCCTCCATGAGCGTTGAGGCGAGGTTGCCCTGGAGGAAGAGGCGCATGAGCTGGTCTTCCAGCGAGAGGAAGAACTTGCTCAGGCCGGGATCGCCTTGGCGGGCGCAGCGGCCGCGCAACTGGCGGTCGACGCGGCGCGACTCGTGGCGCTCGGTGCCGATGACGTAGAGGCCGCCGACCTCGTCGATGCCGGGGCCGAGTTTGATGTCGGTGCCGCGGCCGGCCATGTTGGTGGCGATGGTGACGGAGCCGCGTTGTCCGGCGCGGGAGACGATCTCGGCCTCCTGCTCGTGGAACTTGGCGTTGAGCACGGCGTGCACGATGCGCTCGCGCTTGAGCAAGCGGCTGAGGATCTCGGAGGACTCGACGGAGACGGTGCCGACGAGCACGGGCTGGCCGCGGCCGTTGGCCACCTTGATCTCCTTGATGACGGCCTCGTACTTGTCGCGGCGGGTCTTGAAGATGGAGTCGTTGCGGTCGATGCGGACGCAGGGCTTGTTCGTCGGGATGACGACGACGGCCAGCTTGTAGATCTCGAAAAACTCGGTGGCTTCGGTCTCGGCTGTGCCGGTCATGCCCGCGAGTTTTTCGTACATGCGGAAGTAGTTTTGGATCGTGATCGTGGCGTAGGTCCGCGTCTCGCGCTCGATGGTGACGTTTTCCTTGGCTTCGACGGCTTGGTGGAGCCCGTCGGACCAGCGGCGGCCCGGCATCACACGGCCGGTGTTTTCGTCGACGATCATGACCTTGCCTTCCTGGACGACGTACTCGATGTCGCGTTCGTACAGGGCGTAGGCGCGCAGGAGTTGGGAGATGGCGTGGATCTCCTCGGAGACGACCGCGTAGTTGTTTTGCGATTCGAGCTTCCTGGCCTCGCGCTGCTCGGGCGTGAGGGAGGTGTCTTTATCGAGGTCGGAAAATTCGGTCGCGAGGTCGGGCAGGACGAAGGCGTCGGGATTGTCCGGGCGGAGCCGGGTGCGGCCGATTTCGCTCAAGTCGGCCTGGTGCTGGCGCTCGTCGATAACGAAAAGGAGGTCTTCCTTGATTTTGTAGAGCTCGTCCTTGTTGAGGTCGGAGTTCATCTCCGTCTCGACCTTGTCGAGGAGCTTGCGCCACTCGGGGTTTTCCATGAGGCGCAAGAGCAGCTTGTTCTTCGGATGCCCCATTTTGACCTGGAGGAGCTTGAGGGCACCGCGGCGTTTCTCTTCAGAGGAGTCGCCTGCCTTTTCGAGGATGTCTTTGGCCTCGGAGGCGAAGCGGTTGACAAGGCGCATCTGGTCGTTGACGAGGCCTTCGATGGCGGGCTTGAGGCGGGTGAAGGGTTGCTCACGCTCGATGGGGGCCGGCCCGGAGATGATCAACGGCGTGCGTGCCTCGTCGACGAGGATGGAGTCGACTTCGTCGACGATGCAGTACCAGTGGTCACGCTGGACCTGGTCTTCCTTGCGCGTGGCCATGCCGTTGTCGCGCAGGTAATCGAAACCAAACTCAGAGGCCGTGCCGTACGTGATGTCACGGCTGTACATCTCGCGGCGGATGTCGTTTGGCATCTGCTGCTGGATACAGCCGACACTGAGGCCGAGGAATTGATAGAGGTGGCCCATCCATTCGGCGTCGCGGCGCGCGAGGTAGTCGTTGGCGGTGACGAGCTGGGCGTTGCGGCCGACGAGGGCGTTGAGATAAAGCGGGAGCGTGGCGACGAGGGTCTTGCCTTCGCCGGTGGCCATCTCGGCGATCTTGCCCTGGTGCAGGGCGATGCCACCGATGAGCTGCACGTCGTAGTGGACCATGTTCCACGAGAGCTCATGGTCACAGACTATCACTGTGCGGCCACACAGGCGGCGGGCACCGTTTTTGACGACGGCAAAGGCCTCGGGCAAAATCTGGTCAAGGGTCTCCCCGGATTTCAGGCGGGCGCGGAACTCGTCCGTCTTGGCGCGGAGCTGGTCATCCGAGAGCAACTGGTATTGCTGTTCGAGCTCGTTGATGCGGGCGACGATGGGCCGGCAAGATTCGAGGAACTTACGATAATGGCGGCCGGAAAATTTCTTGAACAACCAGGAGAGCATGAAGGCGCGAGACCATAGGATGCAGGCCGGCCTTGGCAAACGACAAATGGAGCGGCGCCCACCGCGCAGCCGAGTTTTTCAGAGGGGCGCGCCCCACCGGCTCCAGACGTTTCGATCCAATGCATCCGCGCGGGACATCGCGTGCGACCGCGCAGCCGGACTGGGGCATCATAGGCGCCAGGGAATCATGAGCACAGGGCATGCACATCAGATACTGTCGTCGGCTAAGGTACGCCCCTCGCCCCATGCCAGCAAAAGCCAAGCAGAGCCATCAAAGCGCCGGGGCCCTCGCCCCCACCGCGGGACAGCCAGACCGGGGCGCAGCGATGACCAGCAAAGCCGCGTTGCACGTGCGCTGTCATCCTCGACGAATCGACAAAAAAGCCCGAGGCGGTGAAGCCTCGGGCTTTGAGTATTTGGCCACCGGCAAAAGGCGCCGGGGCCGGATCAAACGTGGTTCCGATTAGAACTTGAACGTGTTGGTGATCTCCCAGGTCTGGCCGGGGGCGATACGCCAAGCAGCAACCGTGTACTTGCTCGGATCGGTCGTCGGCTGAACGGTCAGCGGGATCAGATCCTTGCTCTTACCCAGATTGCGGATGTTGAACTGGATGCGCCAGTCGATCTTGTCGTTCAGCTTCTTTTCGTAGCCGATCCAGAAGTCGA